>JAENWJ010000103.1 GCA_016649995.1 Peptostreptococcaceae bacterium | reverse complement strand
CTTCGGACACTTATCTCCTGCCCAACGCGAGCGCTTTGGCTTTCTTTCTTCATCTTGATGAATTCACCATTTTTCTTCATGACAACCAAATCTTTTCCGTCAACCTCCATAACGATACCCTTCACAACATCACCTCCAATCTATATATTCCCTTATGTAGCGATAATCTCCGGTCAAAACCACTAAGAGACTCAATATATATATTCGTCCCCTTTCGAGTCTTTTGCGGGGTATCGGCTTTTTTTTCATGATTTTATTTATAGGAAGGCGATGGGTCCTCATTAGTTCATCCATCACATCGTCGTCGCGTGTCAAAAGCACTGCCAATTCCTTTAATTCGTGCCTAAGCCGTTCATGCTTTGGAGAATTTTTAACCAGGTCATCGAATGAAATTCCCCATGAACCCAATTCCTTTTTGTAGACTTCTATTTCCTCTGCCCTGTCTTCGGATTCCCTGCCAAGCCGATATGCCTCATTGGTCGAAACTACCTCGTACGACTTTATTCTGTTATCGCCATTATTAGTAAAATCAACCGGAATCGCATTGTCTTTTGAATTGCGCTTGCGATAGTCGTCTATGAGCCTTCGACTGATTATCTGCTTGGCGAGAGAAAGGAATCCACCCTTTTCAACTACGTATTTGGTGATAGCCTCATCAAAAGCCATCATTGCAATTCCCGACTCGTCGTCGGTGCCCTGTCTTATGTACCGGCCGGACTGTTTGGATGCGCAACTAAGTATGAACGGCATGTATTCTCTAATTAGTTCTTCCCGCATGGTTCGGTCGACCTTCGATAGAACAACTCTTTCCGCTAATGTGCCCATCCTTCTTCATCCCCTTCTCCTAAGACGTTTTAAAAATCTTTTTCAATAATCTCCTATAAGATCCACAAACCTCACATTGAGAAGCACCGTTTCAATCAGTTCTCCTCCCAAGGTTTTCTCCACTCTCAAGAGGAATTGCACAGTTCCATCTCCCGCCGGAATAATCATTATTCCTCCAACGGCCAATTGATCCGTAAGCGCTTTCGGCACATGGCGAGCCGCAGCCGTGACCATTATCCTGTCGAATGGAGCGTGCTCTATCCATCCCTTGCTTCCGTCGCCGATTAGATACTCAATGTTATTATACCCCAAAAGCGACAGCCTCTTTTCGCCTATTACAACAAAACCATCGACAAGGAATTTAAAATAATGAACGACTTCTTTTCAATCGCCTCAGAAAACTGCAACAAGCTCAATGCATCAAGATTCAAGTATATAAAATTCTTCCATTTCTGGTTGATGTCTGGTTGGCAGCTGAAAAAATAAGAAAATCTGTAGAAACAGCCACATGGGAAATAGAAAACCTGAGGGTTACCATAAGTGGAGGCGTATCGGAATATTCCGGCGAATACACGCATAACCTTGTTGGCAATGCAGAGCAAAAGCTTTACAGGGCAAAATCGCTTGAGAAAAACAGAATGGTCAAATCGAGTAGGAGGTCATTCATTAATTGAATGACCGACCTCTCACACCACCAGAGCGTACCGTTCGGT
>JAENWJ010000102.1 GCA_016649995.1 Peptostreptococcaceae bacterium | reverse complement strand
AGCCGAATCGCTTGCGAGAGCAGGCATTGAGAATATTGGACTCGTAGACTATGACAAGATTCATATTTCAAACATAAATAGGCAGATACACGCATTGGACGAGACGGTGGGCGAAAGCAAAGTTTCTGTCATGAAGAAGAGGATGGAGTCTATAAATCCACATGTCAAGGTTTCTATTTTTCCTATAATGGCAGATGAATCAAACATCCGCGAAATCCTTCGGACAAAACCCGATTATGTAATAGATGCAATAGATATGGTGACAAGCAAGCTGGCGTTGATTGAGTTTTGCGTAAAAAATTCAATTCCTATTGTAAGCTCTATGGGAACTGGAAATAAACTGCATCCTGAAATGCTCCAAATTGATGACATTCATAAGACAAGCGTTTGCCCACTTGCAAAGGTTATACGAAAAGAACTTAAAAAGAGAGAAATCAAGAGATTGAAGGTTGTATACTCGAAAGAAGCTCCAATTAAAAAATCAGATGGCGTGATAGGCAGCATTTCAACTGTGCCTCCAGCGGCCGGAATACTGCTTGCTTCGATTGCGATAAATGACATAATGGAAGAAAAAGGTTTACATAAAAAGGTTGACATAAAATCCGAATGTGAGGTATGATGTTTTTGAAACAGGCGAATTTATTGCCTATAAACAGATATAAACAGATATAAAACAGATTTTGGAGGCTTGAGATGAATAAAAAAAGAGTAGGGGTTTTATTGGCTTGCGCGATATTCGTGTTTTCGAATTTTTCTTCGATGGCGGCAACGCAAAATATTTCAGGGGTTTATAAAAACGGATCAAAAGGATACACTGTGCAGTTGATCCAGGAGGCTATGGATAAAGCAGGCTATTTCAAGTATGGCAGCTATACATCCTATTATGGAAACATCACTGAAGCGGCTGTAAGGGCATTTCAAGCGGCTAACGGACTAGAAGACGATGGAATAGTTGGGCCGGTAACTGCAAGAAAAATTGAGGCTCTGGAATTTGTGGATAAACCTGTTTCAAGGAGTTCGAAAAGCAGAAAATATGGAGAGTATCTTGATTGGTGGACTGAAGTATTTCCAATGATTGACAGAAACAAAACAATTTTTGAAGTTAAGGATTTTTATACAGGTATAAGGTTTAATGTTAAAGTGACCGGTGGAACAAACCATGCTGATGTCGAGGCTTTGACAAAAGCGGACAGCGAAAAAATGAAAGATGCATGGGGGGGAGAATTCAGTTGGGAAAGAAGGCCGGTTCTCATTTACCATGGCGACAGGGTCATAGCGGCATCAATGGCAAACATGCCTCATGCAGGACTCGATTCAGAGCCTTCAAGAGTTTGGGTGTCGAATAGAAGCGATGGCTATGGAAGCGGTTACAATTACGATTCCGTAAAAAACAATGGAATGAACGGCCATGTGGATTTGCATTTCAATAATAGCACACGCCATTCGGACGGGAATCAGGACTCGCGGCACCAAGCGGCAATAAGGGTAAGCGCAGGACTATAGATAATTGATTATTAATATGTTTTAAGGATATGGGATAGACAGTTGACATTGCTGTTTATCCTATATTTTTTTATATGCTACCATGTACAACAAGTTAGCTTATGTTATTATGTAACTGAGCCAGGCGATAGTCACATTTTGGATTTTGATAATTGGAGGGAATAGCAATGGAAAAGCGTTTATATCGATCAAGAAAAGATAAAGTCATCTCAGGTGTCTGCGGAGGAATTGCTGAGTATTTCGAAATTGATTCGACTATTATTAGATTGGTATGGGTCATATTGATATTTCTCGCAGGAACGGGTATTGTTGCCTACATCATTGCGGCTATAATAATTCCGGAAGAGCCGGAGTATGCAAGTTATTCGGAAAAAGATGAAACATCTGAAGAATACGAAGCTCATCAGATTGAGTACGAAAACGAGCCGAAAGAAAAAAAGGTAGAAGAGGTTTTTAAAAAGAATAAGAAAAACCGCAACGCCATTGGTGTGATACTTATACTTCTTGGAATTTTCTTCTTTGCACGGAGAATGTTCTACTGGGTAGATTTTGCTTATATATGGCCGTTACTTCTTGTTGGCACAGGATTATATTTCATCATTAAAAAGGATTAATCGCACGCAGTATTTTTTGTAATGAACCTAGTGTGAATCTAGATATGCAAAGGTTTAATCCTTGCATATCTAGATTCACACTAGGTTTTTTTATGGAATTAAAAGTAAAATCCGAAAAGAATATTGAAAAGATGAATATAAATGATATAATCTAAATACCGCATTACAGAATATCGTTCTGTATAAAACAACGAAACGGAGGGAGAAACATGTCATACAAAAGTGATATAGAAATAGCCCAAGAGGCGACAATGCAGGACATAAGAGAAATAGCAAAGAAAGTGGGACTCTCGGAAGATAATATAGACCTTTACGGAAAGTACAAAGCAAAGGT
>JAENWJ010000101.1 GCA_016649995.1 Peptostreptococcaceae bacterium | reverse complement strand
TTTGAGGTTTTTCAATTGTCCAAGTTTCTTTCTGACTGCTCTAAAACGCCGCTTGAAAAACTTATTTTCATGCCCGTTGCCAAAGAACTTGACCTTGCCTGTGGAAGTCTTTGCCACAGCAGGTACTTTAAGTCCTAAATCTACGCCCATAACAATATCGGAATTTACAAGCCTTGTTAATTCTTCTTTTATGGCAATTTGGGCAATCCATTTACCTGATTTTTGAGTGATGCGAAGCATACCAAGTTTGGTAGCATCTTCAATTAAAGTTTTTTGATAATCATCAAAGATGGCTTTAACTTTGATTCGTTTAGATTTGCCATCAACTAAAACAGGAAACTCAAGTACATTCTCCTTGATTCGATAGTTTTGATTATTCCAAAGGCACACAGCTTTTCTTAAAATAGGAACAACTTTGAGTTTCTTTGATTTATTGTAGACACTTTTAGCATCACGAATCGCCTGATTTTTAACAGCGCTTGGCATCAGAGCAGAAATATCTTTTGATGTGAGTTTTAGCACTTTTTTAGCCTCAACCATTTCGGAAACGGTTTTGTTGACAGTTTCGATGTAGGTTCTGCTAATTGCAATCAGAAGATTTCCTTGTTCAATTGTAGGCAATAACTTGATTTTAACCGTTCTCATAGTGACACCTCGCAAACGTTTGTTCTACTTGAATTATACTAGATTATGGAAAGAATATCAATACCGTCGCCTTTCATCCCCATAGCTAAAGCAAGGGGCTTTTCAGCGACATTTGGTAAAGCTCCTCCAATGAGAGCCTCTTTCATTCTTTTATTCATCTCTGCTCCCTCTGGATCATTGCGCCGATCCACGGCCTTATTAATAAATCGTTTTCCTAAAGTTCTGCTTCATAGAATCATATCAACGATAAAAATATTCTCCGTCAATAACACGAATCAAATCGTCAGATTTTGATACAAATGGACGGTTGTTGAAAAACAAACTGTCCTCAATATTGTTGACTCCCTCAAGAGCTTTTTTTGCCGCAGCAATGCTGATAGGCTTTGGCTCAAGATTTTCAAACGACGCTTTGTGTGCAGGTGGAAACTGAACATGTTCATTCGCTTGATAGACTACCCCTTCAATAGTATCGGGAAAATTTTCGTGTTCAACACGGTTCAGTACTGTATTTGCAATAGCCATTGCCATCTCCATGGAATAGTCGCCGGACTCGACTGTTACAATCTTTGACAGCAGATACAAGTCTTCATCCGTGTAGTCTCTTTCATAGATATAATCTTCCGGTATTTCTACAACCGGATTTAAAATATCTACGGTATATGTGGTTTGATCCCAAGATACTTGGCAGCCAAAGTTTTCAGATACAAACCTTAATGGAATCATGGTCCTTCCATCTTTGATAAATGGGGCTTTGTATAACTTAGCCGCAACGCCATCAACTTCTGCATCAATGTTCCCTATGACAATCTCTATGCTTTTTTCATCGAGAGTCATCCTAACAGTTTGTGTATCCTCAAACCACTCTATTGTTCCGCCAAGGGCCTCTACTATATATCGGCCAACTACAAACACTGTGTCCCCTGCCAATATATGTGGCGTGTCCGAATAAAGATAGGAATCATTTATCCTTACAGATGCCTCAACATCATAATCATAATCAGCCCCATAAGAATACGAGGCCGTATTCATCATAAATAAAACTAAAACAATACATAATATTTTTTTCATTATAATCTCCTAACATTCTTTGGATTGTTAATCTATTATACCCTTCATATGACTAAATTTATATACCGCATAGTCAGAACAAACTTATACAACCATTTTTCAATGGCGAAAATCATCATTTTTGATACCGTATTGTGGCATTATCATCAAAACTCCAGGTTACTCTCTGACTTGTCCGTAAAAATAATACGATTATAGTAGGCTAATAAAATGAAGGTGAACTCATCATCAAACATATCCGTATCTGTTTATTGCATAATCGAATCCCCCAAGAGGGGTACAAACAAATTTCCGGATAGTCTATACGACTATTCCAAGGCTTTATCGTCCATCTCGTTTGTATATATTCGATAGGCGCTTAGGCCATTTTTTTTACCTTATACATTGCAGTATCGGCTTTTCTGATTATTTCCTCCACATCGGTACCATGGTCCGGATATATTGCTATTCCTATGCTTAGGGATATTTTAATATCGTAAGCTCATATCGCGCGGAAGAATCTCCTGCAGTAGAGATAGATGATGATGCTGCTAAGACAACGGGAGCGGAATCCGATGAAAGAACGATAAATGGCAAAACAACATTCGCAGAGTTGCTTGATTGGGGAATTACGCCGGAAAGCATTGGTAAAATACTGGGGACCGATATTCCGGAGGCCGGTCTAAGCATAAAGGATTTTTGCACTCAAAATGGGCTTGAGTTTTTGCCGATAAAGGAAGAACTGCAGAGGGAAGCGGATGCACTTGACCAAGGCTAAAAAAAGAAACCGTTTGCATTAGGTGAAGGCCCTCATGAAAAAAAGGAAGCTCCCAT
>JAENWJ010000100.1 GCA_016649995.1 Peptostreptococcaceae bacterium | reverse complement strand
AACTACGGCATATGACAAAACATCATAGAAATAAGACGGATTCTCGTCAAACAACATCTCCAGCTTTGGTTTTTCAGCTGTTTCTATGAACTGCTTGAGGCCGAGTATTTTTTCCATCACCCTTTTGCCGTATTCCGTCTTCTGCTTCATTATAGCTCCGAGTGCATAAATGCCGACCGTCGATGCCGCCGCCAAAATAAAGGGAATCATTGTTGCGTTAACTCCGTAGGTTTTCACTACTAGGTATAGTAAGAAACCTATAATGGCTCCAAACACAAAAATAACAACAAACAACATTACCCGGAGTACCATTGAACCCTTGCTTATTACATAGCGTCTTTTAAAGCCCTCTATGAAAAGCGCTATTGGTATATATATGGCCAGAGTAGGAATGAGCGCCGTAAGAAGTATTCTTGGGCCGGCTCCAAATACGGAATTGAGGTATTTCATAGCCATAAGATAAAGTGGAAGCAGAGCCAGTGCCTTGAACATCATACCGAGATTTTTGCTTTTCTTAGTATAAAGAGGCTTCTCAGCGTATCTGCCTAAGCTATCGGAAATCTCGCTTTTTACCGCGCTAATCGTATTGGCAAACTGATACTTCAAATCCTCTGTTTCAACCTTTCCATCAACTCCATGCTCATCAAAGAGACTGGCAAACATGATTTTTTCAAACGATTTGAAACTGTCGTCTGCCTCCTTGAGTTTGTGGAAGCGAACATTCTTCTTGTCTATTTCCTCTATTGCCATGTATCCCTTCGAAGCCCAATATATGAGAAGCGCCGTAACATCCTTGTTGTCCATGGTCGAATCTATTATATATCCGACCTCTGCAGGTGTCATGTTTTCGGGCGGATAGAACTCCGGAGCCACAAACATTTGCTCGTCCTGTCCATATTTTTTCCAGGTGAAAAACCCTAGCAAAAGCAAAAGACCGCCCAATAAAATATATGCATATTCAAAGAAAAGATTTGTCAGTCTAGAAAGGAAGCTCTCCTTGAAGTAGCCTTCCTCAAGTTCTATTCGCATCGTGACGCTTTCTCCGGGCAAAAGCATTTTCAACGTCTTGCCGTTCACACCGGCCGCCCCCACATTAAAATCGACTCCATCGGAACTTTCGCTCCCATATGCGCCGGAATACACAGAAACATTGTCAGAGTCGAACGGCTTTGGCATATCGACCGAAAAACTGACCCTGTCTATGGAAACCGGCCATTCGTTCCCAATGAGGTTGAAATAAAACTCGTCATAATCTTCGTATCTGTCTATAGGAAGTGCGAACCTGTAGGCTATGACATATGTTTGAAACCCGCTCACATATTCATCTGCGCTCCCAATCTGTATTACAAGGTTTCCGGAAGACCTGGATGTCTTGATTTCACGCCCGGGAACCTCTATATTGGAGATTTTTGCCTGGCGTCCGTCATACGAGGTCGGTATGGTTCTGTAGATTCCATGCCTCGGTTCCGAAAACTCCACCTTTATGGTTTCCTTCACCTCATAGGAGTTGTCCTCTCCGACAGAAACATTTACATCGTAGTCCCTTATTTCAAATGCCTCCGCGCCATGGCTCTGCATCGGAACAAGGAAGATTGCAAAGACAATCAGGGGCAGAATCCATTTTATTGATCTAAAACTGCACCTTGACATTTTTTCTCTCCTCCTCGGCAGCTACAAACATGGCTTCCTCATGAAAACCCATCATTGAAGCAAGAAAAACAGCTGGGAATTTCTGTATGGCCGTATTGAAAGTTCTTACAACCGCGTTGTAGTATTTTCTTGCATTGAGTATATCCTCTTCTACCTTCGTCAAATCACCTTGAAGCGCAAGAAAGTTCTGGTTGGCTTTAAGATCCGGATAAGCTTCCGAAAGAGCGAACAAGCTCTTTAACGCCCCCGTCATCATGTTTTCAGCCTGATTCTTATCCTCAACTGTCGTGGCCTGCATTGCCATGTTCCTCGCCTTAATTACACCCTCAAGCGTCTCTTTTTCATGCGAGGCATAGCCCTTTACCGTTTCAACAAGATTCGGAATAAGGTCGTAGCGCTTTAGCAGGTAAGCATCCATCGTGCTGAAGGCTTCCTTTACCTTGTTTCTTAAAGCCACCAGATTGTTGTACAGTAAAACTCCTCCCAATAAAACAACCGCTATAACGATAAGAACACTAATCATTTCAATCACTCCCTCTTTTATTATTATTTGTAAGATTCTTATTCGATACCCCCGCGTTTTTCGCTTAATCATCGAAAGCTGTTCCAGTAGTAAACAATTGGGGTATTAATACTTTATTCCATTAAACCCTTTCCGTTCCTTCAATAAAATCGTTAATATTTTGCGATTTGTCAACCACTTTTGAAAATGTCCCAACAAATCGCAAACATTAGCACCAGAATCTGGTTACTACTTAGTGTCTGCTGAGCAAGTGTTTTTTTTCATCTTACGGCTATCACCAATGGATATTTTCTGCAACATAGTAGATTGCAGGCAAAGCATACAAAAGAGCGCAACAAAATCCTGAACAGATTCGTCACAAATATGGATAATGCAATGGATGTCATTGTTGTTTCTTTCAGCTTT
>JAENWJ010000099.1 GCA_016649995.1 Peptostreptococcaceae bacterium | reverse complement strand
TAATGTGTTCGTCGTTACAAGAACATAGCTATGTCCGGACGGATGTAAATCGTACTTCAAATCAAGAATAAGACCCTCCGGGATTCCATTTTTAAAGGATTCAACCTCCACAATTGGCTCGGGCTGTTCATCCTCAACCACCTCGGGCTTCGGAATAACCTCTTTATTCAATACCTGCTCGAATTCCTCCTGAGAAACCATTACCTGCTGCTCTGTTATGGCCTTTTGTATTGCAATTTCAGTGATGTCTATGCTTTCTTCAATTTCTCCTATTGTTTTTTCTTCTATGGTGTTTGCTTCCAATTCACCGCTATCACAATCGTTTTCCTCAATTGGAAAACGCTCATCGCTACCATCCACCGCTCCTTGTCCACATCCTGAAAACAAGGCTGCTATCAATACAAATATCAATATGAGCCATGTAAATTTAAATTTCTGTTTAATCTTCATAAATCCTACTTTCCGAAATAGCCGACAACATGATAGTCATTAGGCAATTTATATTCTTTAGGTTCCTCATCAAAAATCCATTGCCCTGTCATCCCTTTTTCAGCCATTGCCAATTCAAGATAAAGCATGGCTATTCCGGCTTCTGTTTTTTCAACCTTTTTACTTATCCCTTCGCCACCGCTCTGCATAAGAAGTACGACCCGGGTGCCATCGAGTATGAATCTCCAAGGCTGCCTGTTTCCCCAAGACGGTGCAAGCCGCATGTAATAGAAAACCTCGTCTATTCCTTGCTGCTTTAAATCGTCCATATCTACTTTTACTCCCCATTCTCCCATAAATACAATCTCATCCACCGCAAGTCTCGAGCTTACCGGTTCCTTGGAATACTCCGGATTGATTTTCGGATATCCAAGCTCCGTTAATGGAGAAAGGCTTCCTTTAAGCCTAGTGTCATAAATATTTAGAACCTTTCTCTCCTTCTTTGAATATCCTATGGCCACGAGAACCATTAGGTCCATTTTGCTGTCGATTCCAAGAATCTCCTTTATCTTAGACGTATCCTCAGGCACCTCAATCGTGCATGTTCCAAGTTCCATATCTGTGGCAAGAAGATTAAACTGTTCAACCATGTATCCAGCATTCATGAAAGCCCCTTCTCTATGATCCGACATTACTGCAAAATAATGAGGAGCTTCGATTAGCTTTCCGAAATATCCTACTTGTCCATCCAGCACATCATGAATTTTTTTCCCTTCCTTCAAGAAGACAAAGTTCATGTTTATGCCTTCAATCAAGCCCGGTTTCGCTTTGATTGTTTGAATCAAGTCATTTATTACGCTCTGTTCAACCACTCTTGTTTTGTATTCTCTTACTGATCTTCTTTTTTCAAATAGTCTATGCATGTTTAAGCCTCCTTTTGTTCTTATTTAATTATACTCTTAAACAACCTTTTATAAACTCAAAATGCAAATTTTGCCTCAACGAGCTTGCCAACAATCGTTTTTTGAAACATAATGGATATATCAAACAATATAAAATGAATGGAGTGATGAATTTGAATATCAGCTTTCTAGGAGCCTCAGGAACAGTAACAGGATCCAATTATCTTATCTCAACAGAAAAATATAAATTCATATTGGATTGCGGTCAGTTCCAAGGTGGCAAAAAAACCGAAGCTCTAAACTTTATCGATTTCGCATACAACCCTGCAGATATTGATTTTATGATTCTTAGCCATGCACATATCGATCACAGCGGCAGAATCCCCAAGCTTGTAAAAGAAGGCTTCAAGGGCCGCATATACTGCACACGCGGAACCTCGGACCTTGCAGACATACTTCTTAAGGACAGCGGACACATTCATGAAAAAGAAACCGAATGGGAAAACCGAAAAAGAACCAGAGCAGGTCTGCCTAAGCTTGAGCCACTCTACACAGTAGCCGACGCTGAAGTTGCTGTAAAATACCTTTACCCTGTACTGTATGACCAAACAATACTAATTAACGACGAGGTGACGGTAAGATTCAAGGATGCCGGCCATATTCTCGGCTCCGCAATTGTGGAAGTTTGGGTCAAGGAAAATGGCCATGAGAAAAAACTTGTATTCTCCGGAGACCTTGGAATGATTAACAAGCCTCTTCTGAGAGATCCCGAGTTCATCGATGAAGCGGATTATCTCCTAATAGAATCCACATACGGAAACAGGTTGCATAATCACCCAGAGCAACGCATAGACAAGCTGATTAAAATAATTCTTGACACTACCGACCGAGGAGGTACAGTAGTGATCCCTTCATTCGCGGTTGGAAGAACCCAGGAAATAATTTACGAGCTTAACAAATATTACGACAACAAGGAAGAAGGAAAAAGATTCAACCGCATACCGGTTTACATCGACAGCCCACTGGCCACCCGAGCCACTGAAATTTTTAGAAAAAATGCCGAGGTATTCGATAAGGAAACCCGAGATTTCATAATGAGCGGAGACAATCCCCTCGATTTCAAGAATCTTCACTTCACTAAAACTGTCGAGGAATCAATAGCTCTGAATAAAAACACTGATCCGAAAATAATTATTTCGGCAAGCGGAATGGCAACTGCCGGCCGTATAAAGCATCATCTGAAACACCATCTCTGGCGCTCACAGTCCAGCGTTATTTTCGTAGGATACCAAGCGGAAGGAACATTGGGCCGAAGAATCAAGAATGGAGAAAAAAATGTCAAGGTATTCGGAGAATCT
>JAENWJ010000098.1 GCA_016649995.1 Peptostreptococcaceae bacterium | reverse complement strand
TATTATCCTTTAGGTGAATTAAAGACAAGGGAGGCCAAATAGATATGAAAGAAGTATTATTTGCAGGATTGGGCGGACAGGGAGTACTCACTGCAGGCCTCGTTATTTCCCAAATCGCCGTATCAAAAGACATGAATGCCACTTGGATTCCCCAGTATGGAGCCGCAATGCGTGGAGGAACCGCCAACTGTACAGTTAAATTTGGAGAGGGAATGATATACAATCCGGCGCAAGAAGAGCCGGACATACTTCTTGCGATGAACAATCCTTCTTTCCAGAAGTTTGTAGGATTGGTTGCTCCGGGAGGAACTGTAGTAATTGACAGTACTCTAGTAACATGTGACACTACGGGAAGGGACGACATAACCATTGTTTCTTTGCCGAGCACGGAAATGGCACGCGTAATAGGCCATGCTAAAGGAGCAAACATTATTATGGCAGGCGTTATTGCGAAAGTGTCAGGAGAATTCACCGAAGAAGAAGGCGTTGAAGGAATGAACAAGATGTTCAACAAAAAAGGAAAAGGTAAATTTGAAGAGCTTAACACAAATGCCTTCAAGCTTGGATACAACTTCATATAGAATATTGTATTTAGAAACGGCGGTTGCCGGGAGATTCGGAAAATAGAGCCTTGGAGACCGTCGTTTTTTTTGCATATGATAGGAGTCGTTTTTTAAGCTGTAAAATGATATGATTGTGATAGATAGACAAAAACTGTGCGAGAGGAGATTGACATGATATCTCAAAAGATGAAAGAATCCATTAAGGGAAGTTCTGTCATAAGACAAATGTTTGAAGAGGGAAATAGGCTTGCCAAAATCTATGGCGCCGAGAATGTATTTGATTTTAGCATAGGCAATCCGAATGTGAAGCCCCCTGAAAGAGTTAAAACAGCTATAAAGGAAATCCTCGACGAAGAGGATCCGAATTTTATTCACGGCTATATGAGCAACTCTGGATATCCCGATGTAAGAGAGGCAATAGCTCAGAATATCAACAAGAAACACGGGTTGAATCTGACATTTAAAAATATTGCTATGTCAGTAGGAGCAGGAGGGGGATTGAGCGTAGTTTTCAGTACAATTATCGACCCGGGCGATGAAATCATAACCTTCTCTCCATATTTTGGGCCATACAGGAGCTATGCGGACTACTGCGGCGGTAAACTTGTGGTTGTGCCTTCGCAAGTTGGAACCTTTGTGCCTGACATTGACGCGCTTGCAGCGGCAATTACGCCGAAAACTAAGGCTATTATTATAAACAATCCAAACAATCCTACAGGAGTTGTTTACAAAGAAAAGGATATAAAAGCTATTGCGAAGCTGTTTGAAGAAAAATCAAAGGAATATGGACACACCATATATATCGTTGCCGATGACCCCTATAGGGAAATCGTATACGACGGCGTAGAAGTGCCGTATATGCTTAATTACTATACAAACACATTTATTGTGTACTCCTACAGCAAATCGCTTTCGCTCCCTGGAGAAAGAATTGGGTATGTGGCATTCTTGCCTGAAATGGAGCAAGCCGAAGAGGTTGAAATTTGCCTTAGCAATGCTACAAGGAACATAGGATATACGAATGCGCCCTCGCTTTTCCAGAGAGTAATATTGAAATGCCTCAATGAATCTGTTGATGTGGAAGTTTATAAAAGAAACAGGGACCTGCTCTACAATCATCTACTCAAACTCGGATTTGAATGCGCAAAGCCGGAAGGTGCGTTTTATCTTTTCGCAAAAGCGCCCATTGATGATGACTCCGAATTTGTAGAAGCCGCAAAACAATTAAATATACTCATAGTGCCGGGTTCGGCTTTCGGGTGTCCGGGATACTTCAGGGCTTCATATTGCATCTCATATGAAAAAATCGAAAAATCATTAGATGCGTGGACAAAGCTTGCAAATAAATTTAATAAGTAGGCTTCAGCCGAATATCGGATAGAATGTATTTTTGTTTGGATAGAAGCATAAGAAATGAACAATTTAAGAACTTTTAGAAACAAACGCATAAAGAGATCTTCTGCTCTTTATGCGTTTGTTTTTCAGTATTTCGGACATAGGGTCGGGTCCCTTGTCAGCATTAATTCTGGCGGTTGACGAATACCGCAAGCGGGTATAAATAATACAAAATCAAAACATGGAGGAAAAAACAATGAAGGAAACCTTTAATACATCATGGGCCGGAGACATGGCCTTCGAGGCGGATATTACCGGGCATAAAGTACTAATGGATGCTAACGAAGAAGTAGGAGGAAAAGACAGCGGCCCACGGCCGAAACCTCTGCTGATTGCTGCTCTTACGGGGTGCACAGGAATGGATGTCATTTCCATACTGAAAAAAATGCAGGTGTCGGATTTAATCGAATCGTTCGAGATAAAAACTGAAACCGATGTCACAGATGAACATCCAAAGACCTATACGAAGATGCACCTAATATATGAATTTAAAAGCAAAGGCGAGTCACTTCCAATGGCAAAGATAGAAAAGGCGGTCAAGCTTTCGCAGGAAAGGTATTGCGGTGTAAGCGCACTGTTTGAAAAGGCGCTTAATCTTAGCTATGAAATTAAAATATTGGATTAAAATCACCAAGCAACCTGAATTCCCGAGCAATTATAACGTGGTTGGTGGCTTAACACCAAGCTTGTGATAAAGTCCCTCTTGTTTCTTGGTCATTTCACCAATACGTATGTTATTTCCTGGTTGCTCAAAGCATTCAATGATATC
>JAENWJ010000097.1 GCA_016649995.1 Peptostreptococcaceae bacterium | reverse complement strand
TAAACATAAAATCACCTCTATACTTATTATATCACAAAACATAACAGAACATAACGTTTTTTAGAAAACAAAACAATAAAAAAACACTCAGATTTCAAGTGTTTTAAGAGTTTTTTACATTATTAAGTTCTAAACTCAGGTCATATTGCTATATTTTACAAGGCCGATTGCCAAGGAATATCTAAAGATAGGCGCTCAGAAGACAAATGTATCCGAAATAATCGGACATGAGGGCATCGTCAAGAAAAAAATTCTTTCACATGAAACAGGGCAGATAAAAATAAAAGGACAGATATGGACCGCCGTTTCTGAGGACGGAAGCGTAATTGAAGAAAAGAGCGAGGTAGTAGTTGCAAGGGTAGAGGGAGTAAAGGTCATCGTAAGACCGAAAAGCAAATAAGGAGGAAGATAAAATGGCTGATTTTATTGTAACAGTTGTACTTATTCTATTGGCGCTGGCCCTAATCGTGCCGAACATACGCATAGTGCCTCAAGCAAGGGCATATGTAATAGAACGTCTCGGAGGCTATATCGGAACATGGGAGGTGGGGCTCCATTTCAAGCTGCCTCTTATAGATCGCATCGCCAAGAAGGTTTCAATGAAGGAGCATGTTATTGATTTCCCACCGCAACCCGTAATAACAAAGGATAATGTAACGATGCAGATAGATACGGTTGTATACTATCAAATAACGGATCCAAAGGCATATGCATACGGCGTGGAGAATCCCATGAGCGCAATAGAAAACCTTACGGCCACGACCCTGCGTAACATAATAGGCGAGCTTGAGCTCGACCAAACCCTGACATCGAGGGATGTTATAAATACAAAAATGCGGAGCATACTCGATGAGGCTACCGATCCATGGGGAATTAAGGTCAACCGTGTTGAGCTTAAGAACATAATGCCTCCTGCAGAAATTCAGGACGCCATGGAGCGCCAGATGAAGGCCGAACGGGGTCGGAGGGAAGCCATACTGCGGGCCGAAGGCGAAAAACGGTCGGTTATACTTATTGCCGAAGGAAACAAAGAGTCGGCAATACTGAATGCAGAAGCCAACAAAGAGGCTGCCATCCGCGAAGCGGAAGGAAAGGCCGAAGCAATCTTGAAGGTGCAAAGCGCTACAGCGGAAGGCCTTAAGATGCTGAAAGCCGCAGAACCTAACAATATGGTAATATCTCTCAAGAGTCTTGAAACCCTTGCAAAGGTTGCTGACGGAAAGGCTACCAAGCTAATAATACCGTCTGAAATACAAAGCCTGGCTGGCCTGGCTGCATCCCTAAAGGAAATAATGAGCGACGCTGAAGAAAAATAAATTAATCTTTTTCAAACAACTCCTAGTAACAGTTTTTAATATCTTCAGCCTTTGGATTATGCAAAGTCTTGGGTTGAAGATACATTTTTTGAAAGAGATTGTGAAAAATATAACAAAAAGGGGACGCCATGGAAATTAGTATATGTGTAGGAAGTGCCTGCCATCTCAAAGGTTCATATTAATGAATCTATGACTTGGCAGGAAAAAGTGTCCCTATTTCTTTACCGTCAAGCACAGCATAGAGTAGCTCTGGAGAATCGCTGTTCATTATAAGGGTGCTTACTCCGGCCTTCTTGCAAATCTTCGCTGCCATTATTTTGGTAACCATACCTCCGGTCCCGAAATCGCTTCCGGCTCCCTCGGCCGCCTGTTCGACATCCTCGGTTATGTCTTCTACAATTCTCACTATCTTGGCGCTGGGGTCTTTTCTCGGGTCTGCCGTAAAGAGACCGTCTATATCGCTCATCATGACAAGAAGGTCAGCATTTATTAGTGCTGCCACCGCAGCCGAAAGGGTGTCATTGTCTCCAAACTCAAAGCGTCCCTTGTAGCCGGTCTCTATTTCATCGGTAGCTATAGTGTCGTTTTCGTTTACAATTGGAATAACTCCCCATTCCAAGAGCCTGTTGAAGGTGTTTTCGACGTTCTTTTTTGTCAAAGGATTCTCCAGAACCGACTTGGTAATAAGAGCCTGGCCTACAACCTGGTTATAGGTTTGGAAAAATTTCTCGTATATTCTCATCAGAACAGCCTGGCCTATGGCAGCGGCAGCCTGTTTTCCGGGAAGGTCCGTTGGTTTTTCCTTCATGTCCAGGCGTATGGCACCTGTAGCTATTGCGCCTGATGTCACCAGCACAATCTCGAGTCCCTTGTTTTGAAGATCCGACAAAATTCTTGCAATAAGGTCTATTCTTCCGAAATTAAGCCTTCCGTTTGGATGAGTAAGGGTTGAGGTTCCAAGCTTGACGACGATTCTTTTTGTGTTTTTGAGTTCTTTTCTATAATCCATTAGAATCACTTTCCTTTGTTTTTATATTTTAATGCCTCTGTTTTTTAAAATTATCATGCGGTTAACCTTTTTAATTAAATTATACCACACCGCCGCAAGTTCTATTCTTGTTGTATCTCCTAGCTCCGCTAGGCTGTAATATTTTCTTGGGGATCCCTCGGTGGATTCATTTAAATAGGTTTTAAAATAATTCAATCACTTGACACTCCCCACGGATAAATCCGGAGGATTCTCGAATGATTAAATGCCAGTCCGTTTCCGGTAGGCAAGTATGACTTCGAGTTATGAGGTGTGTCATCACCTCGTCCCATGCCAGGACATGTAGTCGCATGGGCTGAAAGCCTGCTGCTACGCAGCTCCGGCTATCACAGGTGCATCAATGATATTGATTGCACCGACTAAGTCTCTGTGAGATTGGTACCCACACTTACAGGTGTAATTTCTACCTTTAGCTTTATTTTTCTTTCCGCAGACAGGACAAATTTGACTTGTGTATGCCGGATTGACATATTCAACTCGAATACCTGCTAGTGCGGCCTTGTACTCAATGAAAGCAGCTAATCGATAGAATGACCAAGTGTGCAGATTTTTTTCATTTTTACGGCTTGTCTTTGCCGTTTGCCTGATGCCACTTAGTTTTTCAAGTCTGATGATTGATACATTGTTTT
>JAENWJ010000096.1 GCA_016649995.1 Peptostreptococcaceae bacterium | reverse complement strand
GCCACTGGATTAAGTTGTCCTGTAAAATTTAACATGTTTTTTTCCTCCTTGAATGTTTGATATACATATCTTACCACCGTAAAGACACAAATAATTATTTATGAATCGATTGTAACCGTATGTTTCAATTTTGTAATAGATTAAAACAGTAGGCAGTGGGCAGTGGGCAGTGGGCAGTGGGCAGTGGGCAGAGAAATACAGTAGAAAGTGGAAAGTAATAAGTAAAAAAAATGCAAAAGCCAAAAACACCGCTCAAAACAAATCAATGTCTATCTAAAATTAAAAGCATCCCCATTTCTTATAATAAAGAGATGGGGATGCTTGATATATTTTGCTTTTACGCTTTTTCTGCAAGCTGCATGCTGCCCGCTTCTTTTCCTTCCTACAAAATCTTTATTCCCGCTTCTTCGCATTTTTCGAGCATTGCTTCCGGCCATATGGAAGCCTGCACTTCGCCTATGTGGGCTTTCTTTAGGAAGAACATGCAAATCCTCGATTGTCCTATGCCGCCTCCGACTGTGTATGGAAGCTTGCCTTCAAGAAGATCCTTGTGAAACGGAAGGTTCTTTCTATCTTCTGCTTCTGCTATCATAAGCTGCTCTTCAAGGGCTTCCTCGTCAACCCTTATGCCCATGGATGAAACCTCGTATGCCTTTTCAAGCATTGGGTTCCAGAATAAGATATCGCCGTTTAGTCTCCAGTCGTCATAGTCCGGGGCTCTTCCGTCATGCCTTGTTCCGGATTTGAGTTTATGCCCTATCTCGCTAACGAATACCGCTTTTTTCTCCTTGGTAATCGCATCCTCCCTGCCCTTGGCAGTAAGGCCGGGATAGCGGTCTTCAAGCTCCTGGCTTGTTATGAAGAATATTTCTTCCGGCAAAGTCTCCCCAAGAGAAGGATAAAGGGAATACATGTATTCTTCGGTCTTCTTGAATACCATATATATGTCTTCTACGATTGCTTTGAGTGTTTCGAATTTTCTTTGCTCCTTGGAAATTACTTTTTCCCAGTCCCATTGGTCCACATATATTGAATGAAGGTTGTCTAAAACCTCGTCACGCCTTATGGCATTCATGTCTGTGTAAAGGCCTTTGCCCGACTCGAATCCATATTTGCCTAGTGCCCAACGCTTCCATTTGGCAAGGGATTGCACTATTTCCGCCGTTTCGCCCGAAACATCTACCATGTCAAAGGCTACAGGCCTTTCGATTCCGTTGAGGTTGTCGTTTAGTCCGCTCTTTTGCGTGACAAACAATGGTGCCGATACCCTTGTAAGCTCTAGGGCCTCCGCCAATCCCATCTGGAATAAATCCTTGATTTTCTTGATAGCCACCTCTGTTTCAATTAGTCCCAATTCTGTTTTGTAACCCTCCGGTACAAAAAGACCATATTTCAAATCCTTCATTTCTTTTTCCTCCTTTTGTTTTTTCCCATTAAAAAAGCCTTCCATCCCTAAAAAGGGACGAAAAGCTGAATCTTCCGCGGTACCACCCGAATTGACCGATAAACGGTCCATCTCATAAACACGGAGCCTTGACTCGATGCCTGCCGACAGTAACGGTCCGGTACCGTCCGAGTCTACTCTCCCCTGCGGGGATTTCGGTCGGAAGCTCTGGGATGTTCTTCAATAAGAAATCTGTTGCCGGACTCTCACCACAACCGGCTCGCTTGAACGTCATCACTTATTTACTCTTCCCATCATCGCTGTAATCTTTAATTAATGACTATTATACGGGCGTGAAAAGTACTTGTCAATACATTTTCAATAAATATTTTTTTATAACCGGCAGCTCCGTCCATCACCAGCACATCCACAGGTATTCGATATTCTTATGTCCAAAATATATTTTGCTTTTCCGTCCATTTCGGATTGAATTTTTTCAATGATATCCGAAATTTCCCCCGGAGAACCCCAGACCAAGGTATCCATTGCTCCTGTTTCAACCTTAAGTCCTGAAGATTCTATTAGCCTCAAGACCTCATTCACCGGTGATTCGATATCCTCCACGCTAAGCGGAGCGAAAGAAATCCGCGCGCAATTTATTTTTTCCACATCAGACAAATATAACCGCCCCTTTCTTTATTAGAAAGAGAATTCTCAGACTCCCAGCAAAAGTCCTTTTCGGGAGCCGTTGGCGGCATAAAAAGACAAGCCCCCTTATCAACAAGCTTCTCAGGACACAAAACTTCCATGTCCTCCATGGCCTTAAAATCGGCATGCTTGAATACAGTTTTCTCCTTGAATTCCTTGGTTTTATAGAGCTCTCCCCATGGACTGTCTCCATTTATTGTCCCTATCATCAGGGTCCCTCCATTCTTGGTAACCCTCATCAGCTCGTCGAAGGCTTTCTGGGGCTCTTTGATGAATTCGAATGCGGCCATCGAAAAAACGGCATCAAAGCTTTCGTCTTCAAACGGAAGACAGTAGAGATTCCCCAGCCTATATTCGACATCAAAACCCGCTTTTTCAGTTTTAATCCTGGCCACTGACATCATCTCTTCCGAGATGTCTATTCCGGTAACCCTCACGCCTTTTTCAGCCAATTTTAAACTGAAATTTCCCGTTCCGCAACCAGCGTCAAGCAGTTTGCTTCCAGGCATTGGGCTAAACATGCTAAAGGCCAATGCAGTCTCTGTTTCGTCTACGAATCCACCTTGGGTAGTGTCGTACCATGCATCGTACTTCTGCGCCTCGATATCAAAAAAACTCATATTTCCCCTTTCTACCTCAAAAGCTCAAGGATTTGTTTCCTGATTTCGTTAAATTTTTGGCTTGTCACAATCTCCGGATCTCTCGGTCTTTCTATATTCACAGGTATTTCCATGGATAAGCTGGCCGGTCTTTCAGACAGAACATATATCCTGTCCGAGAGAAGAATGGCCTCTTCTATGTCATGCGTTATGAAGAATACAGAGGCGTTCAAGGTTTCAAGCACCTCTAGGAGCCAGGCCTGCATCTTCCTTTTAGTTATTGCGTCCAAACCTCCGAATGGCTCATCCAATAGGATTAT
>JAENWJ010000095.1 GCA_016649995.1 Peptostreptococcaceae bacterium | reverse complement strand
GGACTTAAAAACCTCTAAATGCAAAAAGATTATTGAAGAAGTGTATAGAACTGTTGAAAGATTTGATAACATAGCACGTTCTGTAGGAATAAAAGATAATACCATTAACTTGATACATAGTGAACTTGAAAAGCGGCTTATGCTATGCGCAATTTGATGCGCATAATATAGTATAAACACCCATATTGAGCATATTAATGCACATAAATTAAACATTTTGAGAAATCATACCTTCACCCATCAACTTAGTTAAGGATGCATTTACTGCATCAACAAATTCCAAATCCCCTTTTTAAATCAACAATGACAGCCCATATTGATTTACCCGGCTCTGTCAACCACCCCATCTCTTTTAATTATACTTTTGTTTTCTGCCCAACTGTTACATGTCGTTTGTCTGCATTCTCTTCCATTCTTTAAATGGCTCAAGATCTGATTGAATTTGTTTGAAACCAAAAATAATAACATTTCTAAAGTGTTTTTCTGTTAGGGTAAACAAATTTGTTGATTACAGCTATTTCGCATTTGTCATATTTAATGAATAATTCAACTGCGGCTTTCCTCTTTTCATATGAGTACCCGGACAACATCTTGTTTATTTTGTCCAGGTTTTTGTCCGCACCCCCCTTTGGACCATCTGCCTTTTGGGACTTATCCTTGCTACCACTCTTTTCTTGATGCTCGGTTTTCTTATTCCGATTTTCATCTATTTATCTCCATTGATTAAAGCATTAACCCCGTCCCCTTGCTTTCTATTTGCATTTGAAACCGTGTATCCCTCGTCCCTATTTCGTTGATTTTAAAGCATGTCCGAATCCAACCGTAACCCTATCTCCACGCTTTCCATATGCAATCACATAGTTTTCTTGCCCTTATATCGCATTTGATATTGACTTTCTTGCATACTTTGTCTATACTTATGTGCAAGAAAGTCAATATGATAAACAAATATAAACGGGGTGAGCACCTATGACTTATGCTGAAGAGATTCTAAAAATCGCATCTGATAATAATGGAATAGTAACAACGGCTCAAATTACTCACGCCGGTATACACCGCCACCATTTGTCTCTTCTTGTGGACAAAGGCCTGCTGGAACGTTCCGAACGCGGTGTATATATTCTCCCCACAGTTTTCGATGACGAAATGCTTAATTTACAAACACGTTTTAAGCGGGGAATATTTTCTCACGAAACGGCTCTATTCCTTTTAGACTTATCTGACCGAACGCCAATAAAATATTCCATGACCTTTCCTCATCAGTACAATACAACTACAATAGATTCTAGCAAAGTGAAATATTATCGTGTTAAGGATGAATTCTACGAAATTGGCATCATCTCGATTCCTTCTCCAAATGGCAATCCAGTTAGAGCATATAATGCTGAAAGAACGCTTTGCGATATTTTAAAAGCAACTAGTAAAACTGAGATTCAAATTGTAACTGATGCTTTCAAGCATTATACTCGTACCGACAAAAAAGATATCCCATTGCTCTCGAAATATGCAAAGCTTTTTAATGTCGATAAAAAACTACGTTCATACTTGGAGGTATTGCTATGAAAAATTCCATTATTTCATTTTATTTTCTTCCAAATATATGTCGAAATCATCCCTTTCAGGCGTTTCCAACCTACACTTGTTAAATTTTTCGTATTCTGCAGCAGCAAGTTCCTTGGCTACTTCATGCGAAATACTGCCTGCATTTGTCAATATATCCCGCTCATTAAATTTTAAAAATGCATTTAGTTTTTCACTCCAGTCTTTCATGTGCATAGGACTTCTTCTTTCAGCCCGATCCTCCGCATAATCCAAATACATCGTCACAATACGGTTTAAAGCCTTAATCTCCGACTCAGTCAAATAATTCTTTGCAATTGCTACATCATTTCTGCGGACTTTCTCACCTTTCCAGGTGGAAAGACCCATATTGTCTTTTGATGCATCAACTCTTTGTTCTATAATCTCAGCTGCCGTGTGTCCATGAACAGCAAAGTGAAGTTTGTTTTGAACCGTAGCAAAAAATATCTTAGCCGCTTCCGATTTGGAATCGTAGTCAATCGACAAAGCATAAATATCCGTAATTTTCTTGTAGAACCGCTTTTCGGAAGCTCTGATATCCCGGATGCGTTCCAAGAGTTCGTCGAAATAATCGTCACCTATATTTCTCATGCCCTTGAGTCGGGCATCATCCATGGTGAATCCCTTGACCAAGTATTCGTTTAACCTTTCTGTTGCCCAACGTCTAAACTGCATACCTCTACTTGACCGAACCCTGTAGCCAATGGCAATTATCATTTCCAGATTGTAAAACCTTATTTCCCTCTCAACCCGCCTATTGCCTTCGTTTTGAACTATTCGGTTTTTCCGAATAGTTCGATTTTCTTCCAATTCCCCTTCTTCATAAATGCTTTTTATATGCTCATTAATAGTATTTATTCCCTTTTGATAAAGCTCGGCAATAGCCTTCTGAGTCATCCATACCGTTTCATTTTCAAGTCTCACATCTATCTTTGTTCTACCATCTTCCGTACGGTAAATCAACATATCGGTTTTATTATCCACCATATTACCCCCTGACTCCTTTTAGCTTCTAAGTGTCATCTTGATTTTACCATAGCAGGAATTACTAAGCCCAAAATATATATTTGTTTTGATTTAAACCCGCTCCGTTTACTTTCATTCACTGCTTGAAAAGTTTTTTTGCAAGCTTGAAAATGTCAAAAGATGTCTTTTTGTACACCTTGTTGTAGGCAAATTTCTTCGGATTCCTTATACAACCGTAACCCCTGGGCATCTTGATCCCCATCCTATGGACGATTTGCCTCTTTGGGCTTATTCTTGCAGACACCCTTTTTTTTAGGCTCGGTTTTCTTATTCCAATTTTCATCTATTCATCCCCTAGCTTAAAGCAATAACCCCGTCCCCATGCTTCTTTGGTAATTTTTCCGTTTATATACCTTTTGCATTTAGAGTCGTCACAGTAGCACTATATGTGCTTGGCTCTGTCGATATTGAGTTC
>JAENWJ010000094.1 GCA_016649995.1 Peptostreptococcaceae bacterium | reverse complement strand
GTCTATTTGGTGTGCAGTGATTTAGAGTTCAATCTGCCAACGGCTTTTGCGTAGACATAATTGAATTTACATAATTGGTAGAAATATCAAACGTTAAATCCACACAAAATAAGAAAGAGCCTTTTAATTTTATTCAATTCCTGTTTCATGCATATAATTCTATGTATGGATTTCTATTTATTATACTCTATTTTTCGATGTCTTTGCGCATATTTACAGAGTTGATTAACTCCATATTTCAACACCCTAGAGCAAAACGCAAAAGGAATAAGCCTATTGCCTTTAAACGTATGGACGCGGGCTTGTCGACAAGCCCATTTCCGCATTACCCTATGAAAACCAATGATTGAAGCGTATAGATATG
The DNA here is from genome assembly GCA_016649995.1 of Peptostreptococcaceae bacterium. NCBI lineage: Bacteria > Bacillati > Bacillota > Clostridia > Peptostreptococcales > Peptostreptococcaceae > Peptostreptococcaceae bacterium. The sequence continues at coordinate 2,692 of JAENWJ010000094.1, read as the reverse complement.
CGCTTCAATCATTGGTTTTCATAGGGGTTCTTTAAATGCAATCAATCATTATATTATTTGATTTCATCAAAAGTTTCAATGTCGAAAGCCCTAATATTGTCATCGAGTATATAATACAGAATATCACCAATGTATATTGCCCTTTTTACATAGGACCCATACATTCCTTCATTTGATATAAGCTTCAATACGCTCATATCTCCGTCCTCTCGGATCTTCAGGATTGCCGCACCGTAGAAATTCGACTTTGAATAGTCTCCGGTATTGTTAGCAAGTACAGCGTCAAAGGCTATCATGTCATCTTTCAGATTCAGCATGAGGGCCTTGTGGTTGTACAAAACCTCCGCATAGCTTCCTCTGCCTCCGAGAATCAGGTTACTTATTTCCATTGGCTTGCCCTCGTCGGACACATCGAAAACTGAGAGCTTTATGCCTTCCTGACTTCCCGTTTTTTCATCTATATTCTGTCCAATTCCCAGAATAAGGTCTTCACTCAATGGATGCAGGTAGCTGGAAAATCCCGGCACTTTGAGTTCACCCGTAATCCTTGGAGAATCGGAATCTGCCAAGTCGAGCACAAATAGAGGATCTATCTGCCTGAATGTCACAATGTAACCCTTATCCCCCATGAAACGAACCGAGTATATCCTTTCACCCGGCGCTAGATTTTCGACCGAACCTGTTTCGTTTAAGTTTTCGTCCAGCACATAGAGTGCATTGACATTTTCCCTTTGCCAATTGGTTGTGGCCACCCGGAGGCTACCTTCGTACTCATCCATGGAAAACTGGTTGAGTACGCTCCCCTCCACCATGCCTCCTCCTGCAAATCCTATTTTTGTTCCGTCTACCGTGAACTTGGCTATATTAGTAATGCTTCCCCAAAATGAATTATAATCCTGCCCTGCCACATAAAGGGCTTTATCACTCATGTATACCATGTTTCCGCTGCCAAGGAACGCCTCTATTGTTGCCGCCTTTGTTTCATCAAAGATATCTATTGCCGCCACTATAAGGTAATTCGATGCCGCCCTCTTCGGATAGTACATGATTCTGTCGATTGGAAGTTCCCTGTATTCGTCTCCTAAAGCAGTGTCCCTGAACATCGGGACTATTTCTTCATAATCTATTCCATATCCATACAGATACTTGTTTACCACCAGATATACCGCATCATCCTTCTTGCGGCTCGAAATCATAGATCCTTCGACCTCAATCTCTTTGATCAAATCTGCCTTGCCACTTTCGTCTATTGAGTAGATTCCACACCACACATAGCTCCTTCCATCCCTAAACGGCATTATCGAAGATTCCATCTCTTCCATAGGCTCTGGAATCGGCCTAATCCAATTCTCGAATCTGTTGCGTGAACCTAAAACTACAAGCCTTCCATCGTCGATATACATTTCACTGAATTGTATATATTGTCCGGTACCTGCATCCACAGTCATTTTTATTTCATCTGTAAGAACCGGCTTCCCATTGTTTGAATCGTATACCCTGACAGATTCGCCAGTAACCACATAAATATATTTACCATCGGTCTTCACAATATCGGCTTCATTCACTCCAGCCACCTGCTCGTTTGTTGCCGAAAAATCCTCAGAAGCCGCCGATTCATTGAGCGCCTCACCCATTCCGTCAGGCGCTCGTGCTTCATCCATTGCCTTCATTTCATAATTGTCAGTCATCCCAGCCACTATTCCGGCTAGTTCCTCGCGAGATGAAACCTTCAGTGCCTGTCCTATCCTGTTCTTTATACCATCTACCATTTTACTATCCAAATCGATTTCTTCATTTCCGACTGTTATTACTCTGTCGCCATACCCAACTTTTTTACCCAACACATCTTCGCAGATGACTCTAAGTGGAACCATAGTGCGATCTTGAATTATCAGGGCCTCCGTGTCAATGGCAATAGTCACGGTCTCCCTTCCGTATTCCTCAATCCTGTAATTGCTCTTATCTATCGGAAAAACAAACCTCTTTCCGCCATACTCGATATATGCCTCCCTAAGCTCAGCTTCATATCCGACATCAGCACCAAAGTGCTCGCTTATTGCCCTTAAAGGCACAAGCGTCCTATCCTTGTGGATTACCGGAACAACATTGGGGTTGTCTGAATCAAGCGCCTTCATGATTTCGCCCGACAATATTAGCGGGCTGCCTATATGTAGTGCTATGGAATCCTCCAACGTGGCATCCGATGCAAAAACCGAAACATCAAAACAGCATATAATTGATGCAATAAGCGTTAAAACCAAAAACTTTTTCATTTCGTTCCCTCCTTTTCATAGCTTTTCTCTATTGAAATATACCCATTTCTTTCAATGTTGCAACACTTATTTCTGCAAACAAAAACAATCCATTCCCACGCTTAGCGCATATTCCTTTATATGCGTATAGACGCATCAGTAACCATTTTAGTTCCCTCTTAACAGACAAGGCACCCATCCGACTTTTTTGAAGCTGATATATGGTGAAACTGCAGACTGAATCATTACGTGTTTGCAGGGTAAAAGAGAATATGAAAGGAGTTGATATATTGAACTAAGTCACCATCTGCAAGGTAAATATCAAAATGTTGCATCGCTGTCAAATACACTACACACAAAAGAGTAGTCAATATGATTGTTGGAGTAATAAAAGAAATCAAGGCTCAGGAAAACAGAGTTGCGCTGACGCCAGCAGGCGT
>JAENWJ010000093.1 GCA_016649995.1 Peptostreptococcaceae bacterium | reverse complement strand
CTTGAAATGAAATTAATCGATGTCGAATTCACATTCGACAACAATAAAATAATATTTTATTTTACAGCCGATGGAAGAGTGGACTTCAGGGAATTGGTAAAGGATTTGGCGTCTGTTTTTAGAACACGAATTGAGCTTAGGCAAATCGGCGTAAGGGATGAGGCTAAAATGATAGGAGGGCTTGGTCCTTGTGGAAGAAAGCTGTGTTGTTCAAGCTGGCTGGGCGATTTCGACCCGGTCTCCATTAGAATGGCAAAGGACCAGAACCTGTCTCTAAATCCGGCGAAAATATCAGGTATTTGCGGCCGATTGATGTGTTGTCTCAAATACGAACATGAAACCTATCAATACCTTGAAAAGCAACTGCCGAAAATGGGAAAGAAGATTGAAACTTTTCAAGGACCGGGAATTGTGATATCAAAAAATTTGATGACCCAATCGGTTAAGGTGCTGGTTGAGGGAAAGCACGAGAGAGATAGAGAGATTATAACCATTAAAGTGAATGAAATAGAGGATCCAAGAGGGGAGTCTCCGAGGCAGATTGAAAACCCTTCCGATATTCAAGATATGAAGCCGATTCTTTTTGCATCAGTAAACAACAGGAGTGAGAAGCCTGAAAGCCTTAAGAAGGGCGTGCAAAAACCCTCTGGCGCAAATGCGTCAAGAAATGAGCAGCAGGAGGAAGAAGAAGAAGAAGAAGAAAAAAGTGAAACCGGCGAAACCAACCAGAAATCCAATTACAAGAAGCGAAGAAGAAAGAAGAAAACTTCGGAACGGAAGAAAGAAACGAACATAGGCGTTCAACCTAAAAAGGATGACAACACTAATGCTGGGAAAAAATGGAATAAAAGAAAACCCAAAGAATAAGCAGCTAAGGCCCAAGGCAGGAGCTGATGCATAATGCCTGAGTTGCCTTTTTAAATAGTTTTTGCGGAGGGAGTGGCTTCATTTTTGTCGCCCTGCATTCTGCCTCTTATGCCGAATTCTTTGGTTGTTGGAAGAAATAGAAAGAACCGGGCAATACTAAAAGGGAGACGGATAAAAAAAGATATGAAAGAGAAATGGGCCAAAGAAACGGAGCGTGTAGATGACCTTCAAGTGAAGGGTCTTAAAATCATTCAGAATCCGGATGGATTTTGCTTTGGAATTGATGCTGTTTTGCTAAGCAACTTTTGTGAAGTGAAAAAAGGCGAAACAGTTGTCGATTTGGGTACGGGTACGGGAATAATACCCATACTTGTAGCAGGCAAAAGCCGTGCGGGAAAAATAATTGGGATAGAAATACAAGATGAAGTAGCTGAAATGGCGCAAAGAAGTGTTTTAATGAATCATCTTGAAGCAAGGGTGAAAATCATCAATGAAGATTTGAAGAATGCCGCGTGCCATGTGGCGCTCAGTTCGGCGGATGTTGTTACAGCAAACCCTCCTTACATGGCTGCAGGAAGAGGCATTCAAAACGGGAATATGGCAAAAGCTGTTTCAAGGCATGAAATCAAATGCAACATTAGTCAGGTTGTTGGAACTGCAGCGAAGCTTTTGAGACCGGGTGGACGATTCTACATGGTTCACAGGCCGCATAGGCTAGTCGATGTTTTTTGCGCACTCAGGGAAAACAAACTGGAACCCAAAAGGATATTGTTTATACAGCCTTCCGCGGATAAGAAGCCGAACCTTGTGCTTATTAAAAGCGTAAGAGATGGCAAGCCCGAGTTGGTTTTCGAGGTACCCATGGCAGTGCGTGGCGAAGACGGAAGCTATACGAAAGAGCTTAGGGAGTGGTATGAACAAGAATCTATAGAGCCGATCCTATGAATATGAAAAATACTTTGCAAGGAGAAATGTCGATGACTGAAAACAGCGGGAAATTGTATATATGCCCGACACCAATAGGCAATCTTGAGGACATAACCATTAGGGTCCTCCGAGTGCTTAGGGAATCAGACATAATTGCTTGCGAAGATACGCGCCATACATTGAAATTACTCAACCATTTCGAAATCAAAAAGAAGCTGACCAGTTATCATGAGCACAACAAGGACAGAAAAAAGCACGACATAGCCGACAGGATAAGGAGCGGACAAAAGGTTGCACTTGTCACAGATGCCGGAATGCCGGGGATTTCAGACCCCGGAGAAGATCTTGTGAAACTTTGTATCGAAGAAAACCTGCCATTTGAGGTTCTTCCGGGTCCCAGTGCCTTTGTTAATGCACTGGTTGCCTCGGGCCTTTCATCCAGGAGGTTCGTGTTTGAAGGATTTTTGGACAAAAAAAAGAAAGAACGAAATTTGGCGCTTGGCCGCATAGAAAATGAAACGCGTACGATCATAGTTTACGAAGCCCCCCACAGGCTTAAGAAGACGCTCATTGAACTTCAAAAGATTCTCGGTGAAAGGAAGTGCGTTCTTTGCCGTGAATTGACGAAACGCTACGAGGAGCATTTGCGTGGAAGCTCCGCGCACCTTTTAAATCATTACGAAAGCCTTGATCCAAGAGGGGAATATGTGATTGTTATAGAAGGTAAAAAGGAAGAGTTTAAAGAATTCACGGATGAAATGATAGAAATCCGTTTGAACAAATGCTTGGAAGGTGGAATGAAGAAAAAGGAAGCGGTTAAATTTGTGGCGGAAGAAACGGGTGTTTCAAGGAATAGAATATACGATTTAAGTATTCGTTAAAAAAACCGAAATTTTCCCCAAAAAGGTTGACTTATTATGGAAATGATGGTAGCATTTAAAATGAAAAGGTTGTTGGAAATTGTCACATTGCGATAAAAGGAGGGATATAAATGAAATCTACTGGTATAGTACGAAAGGTTGATGAGCTTGGAAGAGTGGTAATTCCGATCGAACTTCGTAGAACGATGGACATTGCGGAGAGAGACGCTTTGGAGATATTTGTTGAAGGATCGCACATAATCTTGAAGAAGTATGAACCCGCATGTATTTTCTGCGGACAGGCCAAGGATGTTGAAAACTACAAGGGCAAAAACATATGCCCTAAGTGCTTCGAAGAAATAAAAAACCGTCCATAAGACAAAAAAAACCCTCGTTTCATTAATATGAAGCGGGGGCTTTTGCTTGCTGAAAAATGGCGAGTTCTATTCTTTTTT
>JAENWJ010000092.1 GCA_016649995.1 Peptostreptococcaceae bacterium | reverse complement strand
TAAAAACCCAAAAGTTTTTTTGAATCCGTCTCTGCTGGCGTTTACCATGGAGAGTATATTATTTGGCCCAGGCGTAAAGGAGACTACTATTACATATGAAAGAAAAGCTCCTGTTTGGAACATGGGAAAAACCTCCAATTCGAATGTGTGTTATAATGAACAAAATGAACATGATAAAGCATTGTGTAATTTATTATATACCATGGGCCATATAACGCACAAGGGGAGGCTGGAAATTTGGACAACTTGAATTCAATCATTTCGGTTAATCTTAAACGCATAAGGGAAGAGCAAAGGTTTAGTCTTGACATGGTTGCTAAGCTGTCAGGTGTCAGTAAGAGCATGCTTGGTCAGATTGAAAGGGGCGAATCGAATCCGACAATTACAACCGTTTGGAAAATTGCCAACGGGCTCAAGGTGTCATTTACATCCCTTCTGGACGAATCCATGCCCGATGCTGTTATAGTATCGAAGGAAGAGGTCAATCCTCTTGTTGCGGACAATGGGAGATATAAACTTTACCCTTTTTTTCCCTACGAAGATGGAAGAAGGTTCGAGGTTTACAAGGTGGAAATCGAAAAGAGCGGATATCTAAGCGCAGAGCCGCATGGAGTGGGCACAGAGGAGTTTGTTACTGTATTCCAGGGGGAAATTACAATAAAAGTTGGAGAAGAGGAATATAATATAGAAGAAGGCAATGCAATGAGATTCAAGGCGGACAGACCACACTCTTATAATAATTTAGGGCAAAAGACTGCAAAGGCAAGTATGGTAATTTACTACCCCGAGTAGAGGATCTGATTAGTTTGGTTTTGCATATAGAATTTTACGCATTCGTCGGATAATGAAACAGAAGGATGTATACGAGCTTTTGAAAGGAGCGCATATGAACATATTCGAAGAGATTAGGAAAGAGTATCCCGCAGTGGAAAATCAGGTTTATCTTGATACGGCGACTACGGGACTGATTTCAAAGAAGAGTTACGAGGCCATGAAAAACCAATTGGATTCCCGGCACTTTGAAGGGGTCAATATAGGCAGTTATTTCGGATATTGGGACTATGCCGATGGAATGCGTAAAATGGTAGCGGAGATGATTAATGCCAAAGAGCACGAAGTTTTTTACGGAAAAGATTGCTCGGACATCAATAATGCTTTTACGAGTAACATAGAAATTCCCGAGGGAAGCAATGTCGTAATGGCGGATATTTCTTTCCCGGCGATGAGAAACGCATGGCTGGCTAGAGAAAAGGATGGACTTGAAGTCAGATTTGTAAAAAGTATAAATGGAGAGGTGCCTTTTGAATCAATGAAAGAAATGATTGACGAAAATACCCTTGCAGTATCTGTGTGCTATGTTGAGCCTTCCTCCGGTTTTAAGCATGACCTAAACGAAATAGGTGAATTTTGCTATAATAACGGGATATTGCTTGCTGTAGATATTACACAGTGTATAGGGGCTATGCATATGGATGTAAAGAAATTGCATGTTGATTTTTTGGCTTCTTCAACATATAAATGGATGAACAATGTATTCGGTTTTGGGATTGGCTATATGAGTACTGAATTGCTGAATAAAATTACGCCGCATTCCGTAGGATGGGTAGGTTCGCGTGACAGGAGAGGGGATTTCAACCAGCTCGAACTGTCATTCAATAAAGGCGCTCAGCGTTTTGAAACGGGTGGGCTTAACTGGCTTGGGATGTTCGGTTTTGAGCAGTCTCTCATAACCTACATGTCACTTGGCAAGAAGGAAGTCGAAAACTATATTCTCAGCTTGGTTGACTATCTATACAAAAGAGTTGAAGAATTCAATACCATTTCTATAGTGGAGCCTTTCGAAGAAAAAAATAGAAGCAATATAGTTTACCTAAAATTCCCGAAGGCCTATGAGTTAACTGATGATGTACTGGGAGCTCGAGGAATCAGGGCGCATGTTGCAACCGATGAAACAATGCGGATTGGCCTGCATTTCTATAACAATGCAGAAGACATAAACGCGCTGATGGCTTTTTTCGATGAATGTGAAAAATAGGAAATAAAGATAGCTGCTAAAACCTAACAAAGCACATCCTTGATGATATTCGAGGGTGTGCTTTGTTAGGTCAGTGGCAACAATTAGGGGTTTTGTGTAATTAGTATAATGCAGGGCAGTATTAATATAAATATCGATCAAAAAGCATAGGGGGATGGCTCATATATTGTCGATTCGGAAGATTCAATGTGATCGGCGGGCTGATGGTCAAAGGCTTTTTCGCGATGCGGATATATAAGAGCCAAAGAATGCGCATTTCCTTGAAAGACAAGGATGTGCTTTACTTTTGTATCTATGATATAATTTAGCGAGCTTGAATGAAAAATTAAAGGAAAAAAGGGAGTAAAATGGATAGATTTTTAGACATTGGCATAAACGAAGAAATGATTGAAAAACTTAAGAAACAAGGCATAATTTCGCCTACACCGATACAGAAGCTTACAATCCCGAGAATTCTGGAAGGGAAAGATGTCATGGCCGAAGCGCAGACCGGAACGGGCAAGACATTGGCGTTTCTTCTTCCCATGTTTCAGTCCTTTGGAAGCGGCACTGGTTATGTTCAGGGGCTCATACTCACGCCAACAAGGGAACTTGCAATGCAGATAGCATCCGAGGCCGAAAAGCTCGCGGATGGTGGAGATATAAAAGTTTTGTCGATTTTCGGTGGTCGCGACATAGGGAAGCAGCTTAGGAAGCTAGCCGGAAGAGTGGATATTGTAGTTGCTACGCCGGGCAGGCTAATTGATCATATGAGAAGGAAGGCCATAGACCTTATGCATCTTAAGGTTCTCGTGCTCGATGAGGCTGACCAGATGCTATATATAGGGTTTAAAGGAGAAATTGAACTGATTCTAAAAGACACCAACAAAAATAAGCAGCTGCTTTGCTTTTCGGCCACACTAGATTCGAAGGTGAAAAAGCTTGCCTACAGGCATATGAATTTACCATTGGAGCTGACAGCAAAAAAAGTGAGCGTAACACTTGAGGGAATAAGGCAAGAGGTCGTTCTCTCATCCGATAGATGGAAGATGGAGGCTTTGTTTGGCGAGCTTGAAAGAACTAATCCATTCATGGCGATAATATTCTGC
>JAENWJ010000091.1 GCA_016649995.1 Peptostreptococcaceae bacterium | reverse complement strand
TTCGTGCCCCTTTTGAGTAAATATTATAGGCAAGTGCAAGGAAAATGCTTCTAATTGCGAAATACCCTTGCATTCATTATATCAAATATTCACCTAAAAGTCAGTTAAATCAATGCTTTGAAGGTTAATCAGCAGACACTAATTAAAGACGGATTTAATGGTTGCAAAACATCAGATGAAATAGCAGAGTGGTCTAAGAAAGTGATTTATATCCTTGAAAACAGAGATGTTCTTGAAACAATGAGAGCAAATGCATTTTTGTATTCTGAGAATTTTTCTTTGGAAAAAATGGCTGAGAGGGTTGAAAAGTTTTACAGAAAAATAATTGAGGATAAAGCTAATCGGCTAAAGGAGACTTAAAGATGATTAAAGCTATATTTGAAAAATTGACGACAATGATTATGGTAGAATATATAGATTTTGTTTATAATACCAGCAAAGTCAACTTAATCGGACATAACGAGATATTAACCGAAGACAGTCAGGAGAAAGTAATTGCACTATTTTGGCATGGAGATAGTTATTGCCTCTATCCTGCTTTGAAGGGATCTAAACTATATATTTTAATTACTAAAGACAGAAGAGGAGATTACATATCAAATATGTGCGATTATTTTGGGTATAAAACAATAAGGATTCCGGATACCTCTGATGGAGGAAAACATCTATTCAAAATGAGAAAAATCATTGATGTGGAAGATATTTCAAATGTTGCCATAGCTTTAGATGGCCCTCTTGGATTTTATCATGTTCCAAATGATTTTGCTTTCATTTCTGCTCGTCTGACAAAACGAAGAATACTGCCAATTTCGTTTAGTGTGAAAAGAAAGATCGAATTGCATAAAAGATGGGATCATTTTAAAATACCATTGCCTTTTAATATTATATCAATTTATTTTAACGAACCTATAGAAGTTACCAGAAAAGACAAAGATGAGAAATTTTCTTCTTTAAAGAATAAAATCAAGTATGCTATGGAAAATCAAAATTTATAAATAAAAGATTATAACTAAATAAAGCAATAACACCATCCCCACGATTACGCCATATGAATCAAATAGATCGAGAAACTTCTCCCTGTCTACCTTCATATTTCTTCAATTCATTTTCAAATCCACACATTCAACTCCTCCTTTTATCATTTTCATAACCTCTTCGTAATGCTTCCACGCTTCATCCGGATTTATTATGGTCGCCAGATCATAAAACTCCCAAACATTGGATTTATCCGAAATAAACACCGTTGCTTCCCCTCTTCTGTCCAATGGCTCAACCACAATAGCCGCGAAAGAACTGTCTGGTCTGTAAATTGCATGAACAAAATGTCCTCCTGACCGTATTTCGCCTTAGTTTTGTCGATGTATTGCAAAGCATCGAGCGCAGCAATCATACATGGTGTAAAATCCAATATCTTGGGGAATTTTTTCTCTACCACTTCCTTCAAACCGCATTCCACCGCAAGCGTTACCTTTACATATCCGCTGTCGCATACCCCCGTTCCCGAGTCTATAATTCCACCAGATAGTATTTCCAAGAGCACATTCCTGTTTTCGTATTTCCCGTTATCGTGCGTTGACTCCAATTTCCTATATATTTTAGCTTCATGAATTCTTTCCGACATTACACCAGAAATATGAACCATCATAAATGAAAGCCTGTCATCATTTCCGCATGACAACCAGTCACGCAAATCCACTATGCAATCTGCCGTCGAAATTATCGCTGCAAAAGGTCCGCAATCACCAATGGATTTGACTGTGACAAGCCCGAATCCACCAACCTCATCGACCAAGCAATCAAACCCCTTGTCATTGTTTTCCTGCTCCATTCGATTGTCTTTTTTCTCCATGTATAAAACCATTTCCATCATCGCTTGCACAGGGCTAGGCAAACCACCATCACACGGATATGCCTTTTCAACACTCTCCGCTACCCTTTCATCAGATGCAAGTATAAACTCAGCTGGACCACTATTCAATCCCATGGCAACTTTATGAAATTTGTATTCTCTACCCATCAGCTCAAGCAGAAAGTTCACATGTTTCATTTCACCGCCTCCTATCCTCAAATTCCCATCTCCCACGATTAATTTCACGTTCAACCCGCTGTGAACTCTTCGTCTATTTATTTTCGAGCTTAAACAACATCCCATCAGTTTATGGTTTTACAATACCACCTTCATATAATGCATTGTTCGCATAAAAAGCGACAAATCCATCGCCATGCGAACAACAAAAATGTTGAACACGCGCGATGGATCTGCCGCCGATTTATGTATTCATTATCAATTTTATCTAAGACCTTCAGATATAAATGATTTCTCCGACTTCTCGAATCTGCTTACTCTGCATACATTCTCCCGCCCAGCTGCTTCTGGTTCCGATCGAATAGAACTATATTCACATTGAAAATATCATAGTTTCTCTTTTCTATGAAATACCTGACAATAACATCAACCTTGCTGCTATTCGATAGGGCAAAGCCAGCCCTCAGAAGCAGATCCCTGGTTTCATCAAGATTTAGATTCAAGGCAATCGCGAAGGCAAGCGCCGTTGATTTACTCGGGTGGTAATCCTTGTTGCTCCTTATCTTAGAAAAAAGCTTGCCGCTTACATTCGCTGTTTTATACGCTTCGACATCAGTCATTTTTCTTTTGTCAATCAGGCTCAAGAGAGTCTCAGAGAATGTTTCGTCGAGGTGAGCCAATACATCGTCCAAGCTGCTGGCATACCTTCTTTGAAGTTCGTACACAGACATTTCTTCCAAGTTGTAAAACGAATCGGATTTTAAATCATTCTCTTCTATATAGTTTTCGTCTATGTAATGCTTGATTGACGAAGACAGTTTCTCCGATATCCCGAATGTCTCCTTGTCGTACACCACAAGAAAAATATCCATGTCATTTTCAATCAGAAAGTCTCCAATAACAGATATTGCCGTTTCAAGAGCCCTGTCCTTTGGGTATCCGGAAGTGCCTGATGAAATGATTGGAAATGCAATACTCTTGATATTGTACTCCTTGGCAATCGCAAGTGAATTCCTATAGCAGTCAGCCAGCAACTCCTCCTCGTTCCTATTTCCACCATGCCAGACAGGTCCTACGGTATGAATTACATACTTCGCATTTAGATTGTATGCCTTCGTTATCTTTGCCTGACCGACTTCGCA
>JAENWJ010000090.1 GCA_016649995.1 Peptostreptococcaceae bacterium | reverse complement strand
AATATTCTGATTCCCGCAAAACATTTGACAAACATTTGGGAAGGCGGTGTTGTAAATGCTACAATATAGAGGATATTTCCTGAATTCTTCGTAAGTTGGACAACAAATGAAGGGGATTTTAATTTGACGTGGAATTTAGGTCTTTGTCTTTTATCAAAATGATGAGAATTCATTCTATATAAACAATGCGGAACAGTTGAAATCATCAGATTTTGATTTGGAAGATGATGTATATGTTGTTGACGCTGAGATGAAATGGACTTACGTGCATACACATGAAAGCCAATGCGGGCCGTATTATTTTTGTAAAAAATGATTATAGGCCGCAGCATCCATGCTGCTCTTGCTTCGCGGGATGTGGTTCGTCGCCTAACCAAAGCTCTGCCACAAGGGTTTCGGGCTGACTTGGGTGGGCTTCGGACGCTACCCGAAATCACACCCTTTCGCCGGGAGCAAGCCCTGCCTTGAAGCAGGCTGTTCAAATCTGAGATTTGTTGCAGATCGCTTCTGTCGAAATAGACGCAACCAACCCAAATCTATGATTTGGCAATTGCGTTGCAGGCTATGAGGCCCGGGTCAAGCTCCTCCTGTCCGGTTCAAGGGCGTCGGCAATGCGAAACGTTATGAGAAATCCTGCAGTAAGAATATAAATAGCACTAATCGTACATTATTTTAGATGGTAGCAATTTTGAAAAGGAGGAAATATTAATGAAAAAAGAGCTGTTCTGGGTTTTTGGAGTTCTGCAGAGTGTATCCTTGGGAACTATAATATTTCTGATGTTTAGGGGATTGGGAATGATAAATGGTGAACATATTATTGGGTTGGATACTAACATCACTTTGAGTATTACATTCCCGTTATTCTTATTGATAATTGAGTATCTCATCTATTCTAAAAGATAGTTTTCCTTAGACAAGTACTAGTGGTGGATTCAGATTAAAAGTGTTTATACAATTTAACGCCAAAATACATTTGAGCGTTTTGCATAATTCCCGATTGTGAATGACAACACGCTTCCTGAAAACAATCAGGTTGAAAAAAATTACTACTATCCATCCAAATCAGTCCCAGTCGTTCCTATGCTGCCATTTTTGCTGCGCTAAGCTTCATAACTGCTTTTGTTCCTGCATAAAGCGCTATCATGCTGATCAACAACCAACACTCTGTCATCTTGATTCCTGCGTTTCGGAGATTGTTGGCACCCAGGTTGTTCTTCAAAAGATTGTTCAGCCGTTCCACTGAAGTTCTCTTATTGTAGATCTTCTTCCATGCTTCTGAACTGCGAATCGGATAGCTGAGGATCCTAGGATTGTCTTTCCACCGGAGCACACGGGATGCAGCTTTTCATCAAACCCTGCCGGTGGAGCCAATGACCCACGCCCGTTGAATGCAATGATCGGATGTCCGTTTCTGTTTTTGATTACTTCCTCGTAGAGCCATGCAGAGTCGTATCCGGAATCGTAGAGCCAGTACTTCGACTTGATTTCAGGATGCTTTATCGCAAGAGAATCCATCAGTTCCTTAACGGCAGCCGCATCATGAACCGAGGCTGGCGTAATGTGGTAGGCAATCGGTAGGCCACTAGCTGCATCGCAGATCAGATGGTACTTCCAGCCAAACCAACGGAAAGTGTTGCCATGGGTATCCCGTTTCATGCCCCAGTTCGGATGCTTTCCATCATCAATGAGCTTGGCTTTCGGGGCTGGTGCTTCAAATGCATCAATCGCTGTAGCGTCAATTGCAACAGCCTCTAAGGAAAGTATTTTGCACTCTCTGGCATCTTCAACCGCTTCATGGAACATGTCCAGCAGAATGCCGGTTGATTCAAGCTTGTGGAGAAATCTTGAGAAGCACGATACGGAAGGGGTTTTGCCTAAGACATCAAAGCCACAGGCATATCGGAATCCCAGGTCTGACTTCAGACGCCTTACCAGGGCGCTGATGTTTGGAACACCCTCAATCCGCATGGCAAAGATTGCATACAGCATGGACTTGGGAGAGTAACCCTTCGGACCTCGCTCATTGGAAGCTTTGAAGAGATTTCCGAATCCTGCTGGAATCTTCAGCTCCTTGAGCGCCAGTTCCAACCGAGTTTCAGATTGCATTTTGTACAGATCTTCAAAGGAAAACAGCATCATTTGTCGAATAGTATCCACTGGATTCACCTTTCTTTCTTGTTGGTGGTTTAGTGTGGTAACTCTACTATTCGACAGGATTGGGGTGAATCCATTTTTTTGCCCCGAAAAACTTAGTAATTTCAATGGCTACGAATTATGCAAAACGCTCAACTGACAATCTACGACCTTTTATCCTTATGAATTGATTTTCGGTAGTACATTGTTTTTAACGACATAAATTTTCATTTTTACTTAGCAGAGCAACTGTCTCTACCTGTGTTGTATATTTATCAGTGATAAAAAGTGACTATTATGCTTTTCTATTATGGTGAAATATTTATATGTATTATATAATGTAATTGTTAATCTATTCGAAAGGGGAACTATTATGTTAAATAAAAAAGAAACTGCGTTAATAGTAATCGATATGCAATATGGTGGTGGTGCACCAGATGGGTCATTAGTAAAGATGTTAAATGTTGATGTAACCAAACAAGAAGATATTGTGACACCAATGGTCATGTTGAAGGATTTCTTTAATGAAAATGAAATGTTGGTTGTTAATATTAAAACAGAGTATGAAGAAGATTTTAGTGATTGGCAAATGTTAGATAACAGATTTGAGGTAAAAAAGCTTCAACATTTTGTTAAAGGTTCATTAGATGCTGAAATTATACCGCCATTAATACCTAGAGATGGAGAAGAGCTTATTGTAAAAAACAGATGGAATGCATTTTTTAATACCAATTTAAATACCTTACTAAAACAGAAGAATATTACTAATTTAGTAGTTGTTGGTGCAGCAACTGATGTTTGCGTATTAGACACTGTTAGTTATGCGTTTTCACTGAATTACAACTGTATTGTGCCTATTGAAACAACAGCTTCATTTAATGCAGAAAGAAAAAAAATGGGACTTGAGATGCTTAGATTTGGTAGAAGTGAAGTTGTTAATGTAGAAGAAGTATACAAAATGTTTAAATAGTGTCTACTGATTAACCTTCAAAGCATTGATTTAACTGACTTTTAGGTGAATATTTGATATAATGAATGCAAGGGTATTTCGCAATTAGAAGCATTTTCCTTGCACTTGCCTATAATATTT
>JAENWJ010000089.1 GCA_016649995.1 Peptostreptococcaceae bacterium | reverse complement strand
TATGCCCGGGCTTCCATTTATTTTATCTTCCCTGCTGTGAGGGGCATGATCCGTTCCTATCACATCTACAAGTCCACTCCTAACCGCATCCAAAAGCGCCGCCCTGTCATCGGATGTTCCAAAGGAAGGGTTCACTTTGTAGTCGATATCTTGAGCAAACAGATGATGCGGAGTGACTTCACAGGTTAAGAGCTTTCCAAATACCGATTTTCCTGCTCTTATAAGGTCCACAGTTTTTCTTTTGCTTATGTGGCAAATATGCAGTCTTCCAGGCGATTCGCTCATTGTTCCGAGATGCCTCCGGACCGTCTTGGATTCCGGCTCGCAATGCGCCATCACAATTAAATCCATATCCTGTGATTTGCCTAATATTTTCTTTGCTATTCCAGAATCTGCAAGTGTCTTTCCGTCGTCGGAAAAAAGCCTTGTAAGCTTTCTCATGGATTCAAGATCAACCATTTCTTTCCCTTCAAGTCCCTTCGTAACAGCTGAAATCTGAATGATGTCGCAAAGCCCGACTTCTCCATGCCTTTTCATTATCCTTTCATACACCTCGGGGCAGTCGCAAACCGGATTGGTGTTGGCCATTGTGCAAAGGGTCGTATATCCCCCTTTAACTGCAGCCGCCTCCCCGGTCTCCATGGTTTCTTTATGTTCCTGTCCCGGATAGCGCATGTGAAAGTGCATGTCGGTAAAAGCCGGCATAAGACAGAGTCCCTTTCCATCTATAGATTTTAGGCATGCCTCTGATGCCGCATTTATTTCAGCCTCATTAGGCGATTTCATTACCCTTTCAATCTTGCCGTCTTTTATAAGAACAGCCCCATATTCATCTATATGCGAATCTACCAATCTGACATTTTTAATGAGAATATTCATATCTACACCTACGCCTTTACCGGGGTGTCGCAGTATTCACATGTATAAATCTTGTTCTCGGGATCTATCAGCGTAAATTCTATGTCAGTGATATTCTCAATCGTTGATACGCATCTCGGATTCTTGCATTTCAGTATCCCCTTGATTTTTTCAGGCAGCTTAAGTTTGATTTTTTCAGTTATTTTTCCGTTTTCAACTATGTTAACGGTAAGATTTGGATCTAGAAGCCCAAGCATAGTCATGTCCAAATCTATTTCATTTTCGATTTTTATCAGGTCTTTTTTGCCCATCTTTATGGATGGTATGTTTTTTATCAGCGCAACCGTATAGCCCACCTTGTGTAGTCCCAAATCCTTAAAAATAGTGTGTCCGCACCCCGGTTTTATGTGGTCAATGACAATGCCTTTTTTAATGCTGTCGATTTTAATCATCTATTCCACCCCCAAAAGCTTCATGATCAGCGCCATGCGTATATACATGCCCATCTTAGCCTGCTCGAAATAAACCGCCCTATCGTCATTATCCATATCCGTCGATATCTCGTTTATTCGGGGAAGAGGATGCATTACGATCATGTCGCTCTTGGCCTTCTCCATCTTCTTAGCATTTAAAAGGAAGTAATCCTTAAGCTTAAGATACTCCTCTTCGCTGAAGAACCTCTCGCGCTGCACCCTTGTCATATAAAGTATATCCAGCTTTCCGAGACTCCCCTCCAAACTCCTGGTTGTTTCATATTGCTCACTTGTAAGCTTGTCTGTAATATATGAAGGTATTTCAAGTTCATTGGGAGATATGAATACGAATTTTATATTCTCATATCTTGAAAGCGCCTTCACAAGGGAATGCACAGTTCTTCCAAATTTCAAGTCTCCGCAAAGCCCTATGACAAGGTTATCCAAACGATTCTTATATCGTCTGATTGTCATTAGATCTGTTAGTGTCTGCGTAGGATGTTGATGGCCTCCGTCCCCGGCATTAATGAGCGGAATTACCGATTTTTTTGAAGCCAGAAGAGGCGCCCCTTCTTTCGGATGCCTCATTACGGCTATGTCCGCATAGCATCCTATTGTTCTTATAGTATCCCCTATGCTTTCACCCTTTGAAACGGACGACGACCCAGGTTCGGAAAATCCTATTGTCTCTCCTCCGAGCCTTAGCATGGCAGCTTCAAAACTGAAACGCGTCCTCGTAGACGGCTCATAAAAAAGAGTCGCCAAAAGCTTCCCTCTGCAAACGTCCATGTACTTCTCGGGGCTTTCCATTATTTGATCAGCCAATTCAAAAAGCCCTTGAATCTCTCCTACCGTAAAATCTCCAGGTTGTATCAAGTGTCTGTCTTTAAGCATTTTGCCTTCCTTTCCGGCATCACAGTGCCAAATTAAAGTAGATTTTAAAAAAGCCTCCCCGCTGAAGCGGAAAGGCATAGTTCTCCTGTAAAAAATAGTTTCATTATAGCTACCTTTCCGACCTCTCTGGACCAGATTAAAGATATTCTCATTTCAAAAAATATACCACGGATTACCCTAAAAGTCAATCCGGCATCAACCATTTTTATCCATTGTGGAAAAAACGTATCCGAGCTCTTTTCTTATCCAAAACACTGCTGCAATGAACGCTATTACTTCCGAAACGGGGAAGGCGAGCCAGACAAAATGAATGTCTCCTAAGCGCGAAAAAAAGTACGCCATTGGCAAAAGCAGAATGATCTGCCTTGCAAACGACAGAATCAAGCTGGGTATACCCTTTCCCAGTGCTTGAAAGGTAGTTGCTATAATAATTGCCGGCCCAATGATGGGAAATGCAAGGCTAATGGTTTTTATGGCATCCGATCCTACCAAAAGCAGTGCCGCATCCGGAGTGAACATCGAAACAAGAAAACCCGATGCGGTTTGAAATAGCAAAAATCCCGCAGTTGTGAATACAGCGGCAGTTAAAATTCCATACCTAATGACTTCTTTCATGCGATCAGTTCTTCCGTGTCCGTAGTTGTATCCCAGAATAGGCATGTATCCCTGATTCAGCCCGAAAACCGGCATGAACACGAAGGATTGAAGCCTAAAGTATATACCCAGCGAAGCCACCCCGTTTTCATCCATGCCACCTACAATAAGATTCATTCCGCCTATCATAAAAGATGCAAGCACCTGCATTACTATAGCCGGAAGACCCACCTTATAAATCTTTTGGATTGATGCCCATTCCGGCCTAAATCCCCTTGCCTTGGGAACTATTTCGTTTCCTCCCCTGAAAAGCATGTACAATACGAAAATGCCGCTAATGATTCTTGACAAAACGGTAGCGTATGCAGCGCCTTCTATCCCAAGTCCTTCGAATGGTCCGATTCCGAAAATGAAAATCGGATCGAGCACTATGTTCATGACCGAGCCTATCAGCATTGCAATCATAGGCAAAAACGTGTTGCCTTCTCCCCTAAGTATGCTGTTTGCTATCATTGGAACAAACATACCCGCTGAACCTATCAGTATTATGCGTATGTATCTTTGCCCCAGACCAATTAGCTCACCATTGTCTGTAAAAAAAGCGATGATTCCATCGGAAAACATTAGTCCGATGCCAGCGAAGACAATGCTGTAAATTATTGATAAGAATATTGCCTGCTCTGCGGCCACCTTTGCCTCTTCCTTCCTGCCCGCCCCCAAAAACCTCGCTATTAGCGAGCTGGCCCCAATACCGGTTCCGACG
>JAENWJ010000088.1 GCA_016649995.1 Peptostreptococcaceae bacterium | reverse complement strand
TTAATAATGGAATAAGGAGGAAAAACATGGGCGGATTGAAACTATTGGGAATCTTTTTGCTGGTTTACGCGGCAATTGTTGTACTGCTAGCCGTCACAAAACCTAAGAGCATATGGAAAATGAAGAAAATTCAATTCTTTATTAAGTATTTGGGAGATAAAGGAACAGTCATTTTCTTTTACGTGTGGGCTTTAATTTCTGCAATAATCGGACTATGGCTCCTGATAAGATAGCAATCAAAACAGACTATGGTTTCGAACTGATTCTTGTCAATTGAACAGGTAAATAAAAAAGTCAAAGTGCTTGGCTTCGATATTTCATCTGAGCAAAGCACTTTAACTTTTTTTTGCAAATGATAAGGCGGATCTATTGCATCGAAACAACCTACCCGACCGCATAACCCAGTGATTCTTGCTTACTCTAGTTCCAATTTTTAATATGTTTTCGGATTAGTATTCTACACTTAACAGGCAAAGAGCCTCTGCACTGGCTTTATATCCAACATACTCAGCCGCCTTATATTCGAAGGCTTTCCCTATTGCCTCTATGGGGAGTTGCCCCATGCCAATCTGAACAAGGGTTCCTACAATTATCCTTTCCATATTCATCAGAAATCCGTTTGCATTCATTGTAATTATTATTTCATTTTTTGTTTCCTCTATATTGATTGATCTTACTTCCTTGACCGTTTTTTTTACTTTCTTATTCGATGAAAAAGCCAAAAAATCATGGCTTCCCTCAATTTCCATGGCTGCACGGCTCATCTTGGCAACATCCGCATTAAGACTCAACACATTGACATACTGCCTCTCGAATAATGGACGCTTTATAGCGTCGCATTTCCAAAGGCGATACTCATAGGTCACGCTTTTTAACAGATACCTGCTGTGGAATCGTGCATCTGCCTTTTCAACCGAAAGTGTTATTATATCATCTGTCAAATACTTTTCCAGGTATTCGAAAATCTCATTCTTACTGAGGCTTCCATTTGGCGCAACAAAATTGACGACTTGTTCTTGTGCATGCACACCTGCCCCGGTATTTACCGCACCTACAACTTCTATTTCATCTTTGTACAATTTTGTCAATATCGCTTCAAGCTTGCCCTGTATAGTCTTATCCGCTTCACCTTTTGATTTGCCGAATCCTTTATATTTTCTACCGTCATATGCTATGCTGATTTTATAATTTTGCATTATTGTTCCCCTTTTTAAGTTTAATATTGAAGTTCTACGCTTCCGTAAATAACAGCTTCTATGCCTCGTCGATTGCCCCGGCAATTTTTCTGCTATGCTTCTTTCCATTTCTTTCTCAATAACAATTTGCCACTTATTCTGCATTCTTGCTTAATTAGCTTTCTTTTATCAATATACCCATTAATCGTGACAACATTACAGCCTGATTAAGAGAAACGATTGCGCCTTGTATGTCTTCCATCCCAATTTCCATTTCGTTTATCTCGCAGGAGCTTATGTCAATATCTCTTAACGAGGTTCCCGCCATACGACAACGGCTGAAATCAACACCATCAAAATCAACCTCAATGAATTTTGAACTTTGGCAATCCGCACTACGAAATCGCGAATCCTTTATTTCGACTTTTTTCATATTTGAAAATCTAAGGTTGGAATAATCGACATTGCAGTTCTCAATGACTACATTTTTAAGCAATGCATCGCTTAAATTGCATCCTATCATTTTGCAGTTTTTGAATTCGGTCCTGTGTATTATCGAGCCTCTAAAATCCAGATTGGATAAATCGCAGTTTTCAAACCTAGCATCTACAATGTCAGCATTCTGAAGCTCCACATCCCTAAATACCGCATTCCTAAACAAAACCTGCTTCAGTTCTATCCTGATAGCACTTTGATTCTCTATTACACACTCGCCAACACTCACTCCGCTAATCTGGTCCTCATCCTCAAGCCGAAGTTTCCAGCCTTCCAGAACCTCCAACTTCAATGGCAACCTCGGAGGAAGCACATTTAACTTCTTTTTTTCGTTTCTCATTTATCTGCCGCCTTGCCTTTTTCTAATAACATCATTCTCTTTATGTCAAATTCAAGAAAAAGTTCATGTTCAAAACCTAAATCCACCGTTTAATCTATACCTATCATAGTATAACATACTGGAGATGCATGCTCAAAGAATCTAAAACTATGCCAGGATGACCTATGCCCCACAAATGATTATGTCCCAACTATAGTATAATAAACCCTCATAAAATAGAAATGAGGTGAACAGAATTAAAAAGTATCAACTTCTGATTATTGATGATGTAGGTCTTCAATCACATTCATTAGAAGAAAGCAGAGATTTCCTCGAGGTTGTAGAGGCTAGGTACAACAAAGGATCACTTATTCTGTCAAGCCAGTTGCCTCACGAAAAATGGTACGATTTGTTTTCGGACCCTACCATTGCCGATGCAATTATGGATCGTGTCTCCTACAATTCATATATCATAAATCTAGAATCGAAAATATCAATGCGGCAAATCATTGCAGAAAAAAAGATGAAATTTCTATAACTTGAATTAAGTTCTAAACAGTGAGGATTTATACTATACTGAACCAAATGATAAAGTGTCCGAATGTCCTGGAATGGTGTCCGAGTGTTTCACGGACTACTGTCCGAATACGCCGGAATATACACTTTAAGCCCCTTTTAAATATATATTTGTCACCAGTATGAATATTTCGGTACAAACTGACCACTATCACGTGATGAGGGCCGCATCGATTATTTTGCCTATAGCAATTTTAATATTGCAATCAAACTGCATCCAGAAAGCGTTATAAACAGGATTGTGCTAGCAACCAACGCCCCAATTCCCCTATTTACAATGTCTTTGAAGTTAACTGACAAACCCATTGCAGTCATAGCCATCAGTATCAACAATGAACTTGTCTGCACAAATAATTTTGTCAAACTCTCGGGTATTATTCCCACGGAATTAATGATTCCGGCTAGTACAAAGAAAAGTACATATGTGGGAAATTTCGCCTTTTCACGTTTTCCGTTTTTTTTGGCAAAAACCATGCTTAGAATTAATGAAACAGGAACCAGCATTAAAACTCTGGTCATTTTGACAAAGGTCCCCATTTCTCCCGACAAATCTCCCAATGCAAAAGCTGCAGCCAAAGCATGCGCCACGCCATGGAGGGATATTCCTGACCAAACTCCATATTGCGTAGGAGAAATGGATATGCCACTGACAGCAATAGCCGAATATGCAATAACTCCAATTGCGCCCAAAAAGCTAACTATGGATACGGCAACAACTGCATCCTCATCTTCAGCATTAATGCAGGGCGCCATCGCAACAACTGCCGATGCTCCGCAGATACAAGATCCCACACCAAGCAAAGCTGAAAGCCTGCTATCTATTTTAAATACTCTACCTAATAAATATGATAGCAGCAATGCTGATATCACATAAATGACAACCATGATTAAAATTGTCGGGCCCAACTTAAATAATGAACTGATGCTAAGCTTAAATCCCAATAGAACTATTCCAACCTTAAGCAACTTTTTCAATGTGAATTTGACTCCGGGTTCCAATCCCGCCTGCACTCCAATCAAATTGTTATACAAAATGCCGATAATAATTGCCAATGTCAACGCCTCAAGATTAATATGCTTTTTCATAATATTATTAAGCAATATTGAACTAAGTGAAATTATCAATGTAAACAAAATACCCGGTATGTATCTTTTATAATTCTCCATATATATA
>JAENWJ010000087.1 GCA_016649995.1 Peptostreptococcaceae bacterium | reverse complement strand
GAGGTCGTTGTTTTTTGGCCAGGCATGGTAGTGGCGCTCATCTGGCCACCGGTCATACCATAGTTCGTATTGTTTACTGTTATTACAGTTATATTTTCATTTCTGTAGGCCGCGCTTACACTTTCTCCGATTCCGATGCTATACGCATCGCCGTCTCCTTGGTATGAGATTACAAGCGTATCAGGATTACACCTCTTGAAACCGGTGCTGACTGCCGCTCCTCTGCCGTGAAGAGCGTTGAAGTTATCCGCTTCCACTGCTGCTCCCATGAGCGAGTAGCATCCTACACCGATACTCCATATGCAATTCTTTTCCATCTTCAATTCTTCAACGCATTCGGCAATGAGCCTAACTACGACACCATGACCACAACCCGGACAGAAAGATATCTGCTTGCCCAGCATTTCAGGCACTTTTTTTGCTATAGCCATATTAATATACCTCCTTTATTTCACCATTTGTTACTTTGATGAAATCAGCCTTGATTCTCTTCATTGTAGGAATGCAGCTTGCATATGTGTAACAATACACGGGCTTTGATCTTTGCTCGGTTTTTTTAAGAGTAAGCGCAATATCGTCAACCATCTGTCCCGTTGCATTTTCTTCTATTGAGATATATCCTTTAACGGCAGGATTGACCTTTGCAAAGGCTTTTTCCGGGAAAGGCCACAGGGTTATCGGTCTGATGAATCCAACTTTATGACCCTCTGCGCGAAGCTGCTCGACTGCTCCCATTACCGATCTTCCGGCTAGTCCATAGGCGACTAGTACATAGTCGGCATCTTCAAGATACTCGTCTTTCCACATTTGCTCATTTTCTTTTGCTCGGTTATATCTTTCCTTCATCTCTACTGCTTCCGCCATCCTGTCCCTAAACAGCGGGGATATTCTTTCTTGGCTGTAGGTGCCGTCTATGGCTCCGAGCCTTCTCTCAACTGTTTTCATTTCAGGGAAGCTGCACGGCTCCATCATTTGTCCAAGGGAAGCTTCCGTATGGAGAATGGCTCCCATTCCGTATTTGTCTCCAAGGTCAAATGCGTGGGAGATGAGATCAACCGATTCCTGAAGGCTGTAAGGCGACAACACAAAGTTTCTATAGTCTCCGCTTCCACCGCCTCTTGTGTCTCTATTATAGTCGGATTGACCTGTCTGAAGATTTCCTAGTCCGTTTCCGTATCTTACAACATTTATAGCCAAGAATGGCAAGTCTGAATCCGCCATATGAGAGATGGCTTCCTGCTTTAATGTCATTCCAACACTTGACGATGCAGTAAAGCATCTGACTCCCGATGCTGAAGCGCCGGTCAAAATGTTCATGGATGCCTGTTCGCTCTCCGCCTGTAGAAATACTCCGCCTACTTCATCCATCCTGGTTGAGAGGTATTCCATTATCTCTGTGGACGGTGTGATCGGGTATCCTGCATAAAATCTTGCGCCCGCTCTGAGTGCCGCTTCCGCAAATACGTGATTGCCTTTTATCATGTCTTCCATTTTATTACCCCCTATCTCCTAAGATTTCAAATACCCAGTCCGGGCACATTGTGTAACAGATTCCGCATCCGATGCACAGGTCGTCATTTACAACTACCGGCCTATAACCGGTAACGCTGATTTCTTCGCTAAATGAAATAGCCTTCTTTGGGCAATTTGCTACGCATATGCCGCATTCCTTACATCTTTCTTTCCTTACTTTTACTTTCATCTTTTGTATACCCCCCATTCTTTTAAATTTAATTTAGTTTCATAGTCAAAGTCATTTTACCGGCATCGACTTCTTAAAATAGATTTTACATATTCATTCCATGTTAAGTATAGCAGTTTGATTATTTATAATGCAATATGCATGCCAAACCGAATAACGGGCTCAATGCCCGTTATTTAGTAGCAAATATTTATATTTTCATTGTTTTGTGTTTCTTAAGTTAACGCTACGTTTCATAAAAACGACACCGTTTGCTTTATTTCTTTTGATCCTGCACTTCAGTTCCTATTGCTTTCATCAATTTTTTTAAGCGCGCAGAGTAGATGTTCAGGGAAAACCAGGCGCAAATTTTACATACATATGCTTTTATACTATAATTAGTATGGTTTTTATGTTAATATATGGATAGTCTATTGAATATTTAAAAGCCGCGATGAAAGTGCTGGGCTCGCTTGCCATTCCGCTGGCCTCTTTATTCCTGCTGTACAAAATCGTCTTGGACATACCGTTTAACTGGTTGTTTCCGCTTTATTTTTTGCCGATTTTCAGCATCGCATCCGCCCACAATTACGTGCCGATGACGCTTGATCTTGAACAGGATCAAAACCGGCGGCACCGGACAAGAGACCATCTACAGCATGAGTTATCTGCTTGACGTCCATCTTTTGGACAACTGGATCTATTTCATCAGCCATGCCGATCACTCCAGCCTGTACAAAATGGACATAAACGGTAAAAATCTTCACGCTTTGAGCGATATCTCCATAAAAGACTTTTCCATCTATGACGGCCGGATATATTTTAGCCATGAAAAAGACGGACAATGAGTGCTGGAAAGCATGGACACAGACGGAAGGGATGTCCGGTTTGTCGCAGATATACTGCCCTTCGAGATGTTTAGTAGGAACTAGTTATTTTTTAATTTTCGTTAATTTAACTTTTCTCTTTATTGCTTTTTTATAGCACTTATCATCTTCTCTTTTGTCTACAGCTACTATTATCATATTTCTTTTCTTTCGTTCACTCGTATAAATCACGCGTATACCAATTCCTCGATATTTGATTTTTTAGAACCCTGTCAAATTTCCAATTCTCCGGTTACCTAAGGGATATCCACGCCCGCCTTCGCTTCTCGGTAGTGGATTAGCACTTACAATCTCTATTCCTGCAGAAACTGCGATTAGCATTCCTTTATCGAATTTTCTCATGTCATCTTGGGCTTCATCCAAATATTCAATTTGCCATGGTATATTTTTCACTCAATTACCACTTCTTTTTTAGCCGCTTCAATATCATCGCGAGTAATTCCAAATTTCTTCATTACATCTTTATGAGATGTCGTCTTTCCATTACTTTCATTAAAACGCTTACATGCTAAAATTGCCAATTCGAGTTCTTCGATATCCTCAAGCATTTCATTATATGCAGACACACTCATAATGACTGCATGAGGCGAATTATTTTTCATAATGAGTTTGGCTTTATCGAGATTTTTTAAAACCTTTGGAGCTTCTCTTTGTAAATCAGAAATAGGGATATAATCATCTTGGAAAATACGGCCTCGTCTTGTACTGCCTTTTATTACTTGTGCGCTAGTCATCTGCGCCACCTCCTCTATATTAACAAACACATATCTCTATATATGACTATGATACAATATAATTATACCCGTTGTATATTATTTTACGTAATATTTTCAATATATTTTATATAATACTTTAAAATATTCTTAGATTGGTTCATGATTTTCTTTCCGTACGAATTTCCCTATTATTAATCAAACCATTCAATTTTAGCCCTTCGCCTGGGGCAATACCCTTTTTCTTATATACAAATTCGTAGATGTATAAATGGTTAGAGTGTCACAACTGACATTTAAGCATTAATGAAATAATCAATTTTGAATTGGTTTTCATCTCATCCCCTCTTGTTTTCCATATTCTATTAAAACAGGAGGTATTCCTCTTTCAATGCGCCTTTTCCCTAACCCGCATCATGTGATTCGTTTGCAGATTCCCATTATGGTTTCCAATCTCTATGTTGATTCAATCATTGGGGACTGTCCGAGACCAGTGATTCTTAATAGTTTGACTTTTTCACTGGTCTCAGACTGTCCCCAATGATTAT
>JAENWJ010000086.1 GCA_016649995.1 Peptostreptococcaceae bacterium | reverse complement strand
GATAAAGACCAAAGATAAAGATCAAAGATCAAAGATAAAGATCAAAGATAAAGATCAAAGATAAAGATCAAAGATAAAGATCAAAGATAAAGATCAAAGATAAAGATCAAAGATAAAGATCAAAGATAAAGATCAAAGATAAAGATCAAAGATAAAGATCAAAGACTAACGAATCAGATTTTTTACATAGGAGAAGTCATGGCAATTGAGATAGAGGGCGTTATCAAGGATATAAAATTTCATGCGGATGATACCGATTATACTGTTGCCGGCTTTGAGTCTGATGGGGAGTTTCTGACGGTTGTAGGTGTTTTGCCTTCTGCGTCGGAGGGAGAGCATTACAAGCTTACTGGAGATATGGTATACCACAAGAGGTACGGCGAGCAATTCAAGGTCGAGATAGCTGTAAAGGTTGTCCCGAGTACTGAAAACGGTATCGTCAACTATCTGTCATCCGGGCTTATAAAAGGTATTGGTCCGAAGCTAGCCGAGCGCATTGTTGGGAAGTTTGGGGTTGATACGATGGATATCATCGAACGCAGTCCCGAGAGGCTAAGAGAGGTCAGCGGCATAGGAAAATCCAAGTTTGAAAGCATACTTGTTTCTTTTGAAGCCCAGCGAGAAATGCAGGAAGTCATGATTGGGCTTCAGAGTTATGGCATTTCAACTGCGTATGCGCTCAAGATTTACAAGAAGTACAAGGGCGAGTCTCTGTCTGTGATGGAGGACAATCCCTACCGCATAGCCGATGAGATTAGCGGAATAGGGTTTCGCCTTGCAGATCGGATTGCATCAAAGATGGGTGTTGAAAGGGACGACCCCGGAAGAATAGCTTCGGGCATAAAATATGCTTTGAATACCTTTCAGCAGGAAGGACATACATATGCCGGCAGTGACGAGCTGGTGAAAAAATCTTCGGAAATGCTTATCGTAGAACCCTGCCAGGTTGAGGAAATGATAGCTGAAATACTTGTAAGAGGCGATGTTTTCGTTGAAAATTTGGGAGATGAGAAGGCTGTTTACGGTCAGCTGTACCATGTTGCAGAGACTGGAGTTGCAAGGATGCTCACCGACTTTGCGCTGGCGCAATACGAAAACCCGGGAATAATGGTTGATAAAGAGATGGAGGATCTTAAGCTTCAAGATATCCATCTGGCCGACAAGCAGAAGCTTGCGGTAAAGAGATGCATAGAAAAAGGTCTGGTTGTCATTACAGGAGGACCGGGAACCGGAAAGACAACTACAATAAATTCCATAATACGCATTTTTTATGGAAACGGTTTCAAGATTACTTTGGCAGCGCCGACCGGTCGGGCTGCCAAGCGTATGAGCCAGGCAGCAGGAATGGAATCTAAGACCATTCACAGGCTGCTTGAGTATGCCCCGTCAATGGATGATCGCGCAATGGTTTTTGGAAAAAATGAAGGAAATCAGCTTGAGGCGGATGTAATAATCATTGACGAGGTGTCAATGGTTGATGTGCTTCTTATGTATCATCTGCTTAAGGCTATAAAGCCCGGAACGAGGCTCATTTTGGTTGGGGACGCAGACCAGCTTCCACCTGTAGGCCCCGGCAATGTGCTTAGAGATGTAATTGACAGCGGCATGATACCGGTTGTCAGGCTAGACGAGATTTTTCGCCAGGCGAGGGAAAGTATGATTGTGCTAAATGCCCACAGGATAAATCAGGGAGAATACCCTCTGATGAATCAAAAGGACAGGGACTTTTTTCATATAAGCAAGGATTCGCCAGATGATATTCTAAAGGCTATTGAGGAGCTTGTCAGCGATAGATTGCCAAAGTTCAACGGTTACGATCCAATGAAGGATATTCAGGTTCTTACTCCAATGAAGGGTGGAATAGTCGGGACCAAAAGCCTCAACATAGCCCTTCAGGGAATGCTGAATCCGCCGTCGCCGGAAAAGAAAGAAAAAAATACCGGGGAGCGTATTTTCCGCGAGGGCGATAAGATAATGCAGATAAGGAACAACTACAACATAAAGTGGAAGTCCATGGACGGGCTTAGAGAGGGCGATGGAGTCTTTAACGGAGACATAGGATTCATATCCCGAATAGATCACGAAGCTTTGAAGATGGATGTAGTTTTTGACGAAGACAGAATAATAAGCTACGATTTTGCCGACATGGACGAGTTGATCCATGCGTTTTGCGTAACAATCCACAAGAGCCAGGGCAGTGAATTTCCTGTGGTGGTAATACCCCTTAGCTGGGCGCCGCCAATGTTGCTTAACAGGAACATAATATATACCGCAATAACCAGGGCAAAGGAGCTGGTGGTATTGGTTGGGCAAAGCAAATATCTTTATGCGATGATAAAGAATGAAAAAGGAATGAAAAGGAATTCGGGACTTCTTTACCGATTCAAGAAAGTGGCTGATTTTATGGAGGAAGATGAGAACTGATGAAAAATAGATGGCTTGGCGCTTTTGCGGATTTGCTATTTCCTAAAAATATACACTGCCTGCTTTGCGGCAGACAGATATTGCTCGGGGAGAGGTATTCGATTTGTCCGGAGTGTCGTAAAGGTTTGAGGTTTCTTTTGGAAGATGATTGCTGCAATCGCTGTGGCAGACCTATTTCGAATAATGTATCCGATGCTTGGTGCTCCGAATGTGCGGGGCAGAGCCTTCATTTTGAAAAAGCGGTAAGCTGCCTTACCTACGACGATTTTTCGCGAAGGCTTATTTTCATGCTGAAATACGGTAAGAAGGTTTATGCGGCTTTCCATATGGCGGAGATGATTTATGACAGGCTACGCGATTCGGGTATGGAAGCATTCGATCTTATTGTTCCCGTTCCGCTGCATGAAAGCAGAGAAAGGGAAAGGGGCTTTAACCAGGCCTTTCTTTTGGCGGAGGCTCTTGGAAAAATGAGGGGAGAGCCGGTATGCAAGGATGCCATTTACATGAGGAGACCTACAATCGACCAGACTCGCCTCGGGAGGCAGGGAAGATTTAAAAACCTGAGAGGGTCATTCAATACGAAGGACGGTATGAATTTGAATGGCAAAAGAATTTTGCTTATTGACGATGTATTGACAACCGGCGCCACGGCCGACGATTGTGCGAGGGCCTTAAAGGAAGCAGGGGCCGAAGCGGTGGTTGCGGCAACCGTTGCATGCAGCTGAAGGTATTCCTCAGGTTGAATGCAGTAATTGTATGTTGTCAACATGTTTATCCACAATATCAACAATGCTTGAAATGATTCGCAAATAGAGTTTTGGATAAGATAGAATAGTTTTTTGGCTTTGTTGGCGTTTTAGCCAAATACATTTGGGTAATAGTAAATTAACAAATAGTATAGAAAAGCATTGGAAGGGGATGAAGTTTATGAGAATTATTGTAAGCGGAAAGAACATGGACATCACTGATGCGTTGAGGAATATGGCTGAAAGCAAGTTGGAAAGAATCGACAAGTTGTTTGGAAGTGAAGTGGATGCGCAGGTCACTATGAGCGTAGAAAGAAATAGACAGATTGTGGAGATTACAATCCCACTGAAGAACGGGGTGATACTTAGAGCAGAAGAGGCTACAAACGATATGTACATTTCTATTGACAAGGCGATTGACAAGCTACACAAGCAATTGGAAAAGCATAAAACTCGTATTGAGAGACGGTACAGAGGGCATGAAAGCATAAGGCTTGAAAACATTCCCGATGTTGAAGATACAGACCAGAACGAGTTTCGAATTGTAAGGACAAAGCGTTTCCCGGTAAAGCCCATGGATCCGGAGGAGGCTGTTTTGCAAATGGAGCTCTTGGGACATGCATTCTTTGTGTTTGCGAATTCGGAAAGCGATGAGGTTAATGTAGTGTATAAACGAAATGACGGTAATTACGGCTTGATTGAGCCGACTATATATTAGCTGAATTTAAAGAAACTTGATACTTAGGCATCAAGTTTCTTTTTTTT
>JAENWJ010000085.1 GCA_016649995.1 Peptostreptococcaceae bacterium | reverse complement strand
GTAGCAAGTAGCAAGTAGCAAGTGGAAAGAGGAAAGTAGCAAGTAAAAGCAAGAGCTAAAAGCTAAATGCGTATGACAAATGAAGGGAAAAGAGTAGCAAGTTGGAATTGTAAGAGTAAGAGTTAATGTAATAAAACAGAATCAAGTAAAAGCATTGAAGTATTTGATTTTGTGGGTTTTGTTTTCTTTCTACTTTCTACTTTCTACTTTCAACTTTCAACTATATGCCGAAGGCATATCAAAGGAGCCAAGTTAATGAAAAAGATGACTTATAAGGAAGCGGGAGTAGACACTCTGGAAGGCCAGCGAGCTGTAAGGCTAATGAAGGATTCCGTAAAGAGCACCTTCAACAAGCAGGTACTTACGGAGCTGGGCGGGTTTGGTGGATTGTTCGCTCTTGACCTCAAAAATATGGAGGAGCCTGTTCTTGTATCAGGAACAGACGGAGTGGGAACCAAGCTAAAAATAGCGTTTTTAACAGATAGGCACGACACGGTGGGCATAGACCTAGTTGCAATGTGCGTTAACGACATACTATGCCAGGGAGCCAAGCCCCTGTTTTTTCTAGACTATATGGCAACGGGCCATCTAAAAGCCGAAAAGGCAGCATCAATTGTTTCCGGAATTGCGACAGGCTGCAGGCAGGCCGGATGCGCCTTAATAGGAGGGGAAACGGCTGAAATGCCGGGCTTCTACGGAGAAGGGGAATATGACCTGGCGGGGTTTGCTGTCGGCATTGTAGACAAGAAAAGAATAGTTGACGGAAGCCGTTTGGAAGATGGAGATGCATTGATCGGATTGGCTTCAAGCGGTATACACTCAAATGGATATTCCTTGGTTAGAAAAGTTATTTTTGACCGATGCAATTTTGATGTGAACGACGTGCCTGAGGGTCACGAAAAAACAATAGGAGAACTTCTTATAGAGCCGACCAAAATTTATGTTAAGCCTGTTTTGGAGCTTATGGAGGTTTGCGACATAAAAGGCATGGTACATATAACGGGCGGCGGCTTTTATGAAAATATTCCGAGAATTATCCCTGAAGGATTGGGAGTGGATATTGAAACGGGCAGATGGCCGATTCCTCCGGTTTTCGAATTGCTGAAGGAAAAAGGCGATCTTGATGAAACGGAAATGTACAAGACTTTCAACATGGGGATAGGTCTCATGATTGCGGTTCCCAAGTCTGAAGCGGAGAAGGCTGTCGAAGCCTTGAAGGCATGGGGAGAGAAGGCTTATATAGTAGGAAAAATTACTGACAAGCATGAAGGAGTGGTATTGAAATGAAGAAGAAGAGAATAGCGATTTTGGCATCCGGAATCGGAACAAATTTGCAAAGAGTTATAGATCATACTTGTTGCGGCCATATCAATGGGTCTGTTGAACTTGTAATATCGGATAAAAAAGAGTCCTTTGCAATGAAAAGGGCTTTGAATTATGGTGTCAAGAGTATCTATATAGGAAAGGGCAATTTTCCGAATCCTGTTCTAAGAAGAGCGGAAATGGTCAACGAGCTTAAAACCCATGACATAGACCTAATTGTTCTTGCCGGATACCTAAGTATCCTTGACGATGAATTCATAAAGACGTTTGAAAATAGAATCATTAACACTCATCCGTCCCTGATTCCGAGTTTTTGCGGAATGGGATTTTACGGGATGAAGGTACACAAGGCGGTTCATGACTATGGGGCCAAGGTTACAGGGGCCACTGTTCATTTCGTGAATGAAATTCCGGATGCCGGGCCCATAATACTTCAGGAGTCAGTTGAGGTGGATTATAAAGATACGCCCGAGGTTATACAAGAGAAGGTTCTTGAGATTGAACATCGCTTGCTTCCCAGGGCAATTGAGTTGTTCTGCGAAGATCGCTTGCACATAGATGGACGAAGGGTGATTATTACTTAGAGTTTATTTTGACTGTTTAAAATTGCTTTGAAAAAATGGAGGGGGATAATATGAAAAGAGCACTCATAAGCGTTTCAGACAAGACCGGCATAGAGGCTTTTGCAAAACAATTGTCGGAAATGGGAATAGAAATTGTATCAACCGGAGGAACGGCAAAAAGAATCGAAGATGCAGGTATTCCGGTTATAAGGGTTTCCGAATTGACGGGCTTTCCTGAATGTCTGGACGGACGAGTAAAGACTCTCCATCCGGTTATTCATGCAGGTCTTTTGGCTGTTCGTGGAAACGAGGACCATATGGCCCAACTGAAAGAGCTCAAAATAGATCCCATAGATTATGTAATCATAAATCTATATCCTTTCAAGGAAACTATTTCTAAAAGCGATGTTACATTCGAGGATGCTATCGAAAACATAGATATAGGCGGTCCTACAATGCTAAGATCGGCTGCCAAAAATTTTAAGTCAGTTACGGTAGTAACCGATCCAGAAGACTACGAAAAGGTGGCTCAGGAAATAAAATCATTCGGAGATACTACATACGGAACAAAGTACGACTTGGCGCTCAAAGTATTCGAGCACACTTCAGCGTATGACACCATCATTGCGGGATACCTTAAGAAGGAAGCAGGAAAGGACGTCTATCCTGAAACATTGACGATGACCTTTGAAAAGGTTCAGGATTTGAGATATGGCGAAAACCCGCATCAGAAGGCGGCTTTTTATAAGGCATTCGGTATGGAGAAGGGAAGTCTTGTCGATGGAGAGCAACTCCACGGAAAGGAATTGTCCTTTAACAACATAAATGATACAAATGGAGCCATCGAGCTTCTCAAGGAATACGATGAGCCCACTGTCATAGGAGTCAAGCACACAAACGCTTGCGGAGCGGGAAGCGGATATGACATCTACGATGCATACATAAAGGCTTATAACAGTGATCCTAAGTCTATTTTCGGAGGAATCATTGCAGCAAACAGGTCTATTGATTATCGAATTGCAGAGGAAATAAACAAGATATTCATAGAGATAGTGGTAGCTCCCGATTTTGACGATGATGCTCTTGAGATACTCAAGCAGAAGAAAAACATAAGACTGATTAAGCTTCCAAGCATAATGGAAAAGCAGCCTGAAGGTGAATACAACCTCAAGAAGGTAGCCGGAGGCCTGCTAATTCAGGAACTTGACAGACCCCTCATGGAGGAGTTTGAAACGGTAACCGAACGCATACCTACGGACAAGGAAAAAGAGGATCTTATTTTCGCATGGAAGGTAGTCAAGCACATCAAGTCCAATGGGATAGTAATTGCGAAGGATAAGCAGACAATTGGGGTTGGACCCGGTCAGGTAAATCGCATTTGGGCAGTAGAAAATTGCGTAAAGCAGGCGCTTGTGGAGACAAAGGGAAGCGTAATGGCATCTGACGCATTTTTTCCATTCCCTGACAGCGTTGAAGAGGCTGCCAAGGCCGGTGTTACGGCAATCATACAGCCAGGCGGTTCTAAAAACGATTCCGCATCCATAGAGAAGGCAAACCAATACGGAATAGCAATGATATTTACAGGCATGAGACATTTTAAGCATTAAAGAACAGTGGAAAGTAGAAAGTAGAAAGTAGAAAGAAAGTACAGAAAAACAAAAGCAAAAGAAAGAGAAAGAGAAAGAAAAAGAAAAAGAGAAGTAAAGAAGCTTGCAGCTTGGAGAAAAAAACAGTAGCAAGTGGGAAATGAAAGAAAGTTTAGTTCATTTATTGATGATTTCTGGTTAAGGGTCAAATTGCTCACTGCGGCCTGTGGCGGATATTCATAGAGCTTTGTCTTTTGGCAAAATCTAAAATCCGCAAACTCGCTTCGCATCGCGGGCCAAGGCCAAAGCGGATTTCTTGACGATTTAGCCTTATCCAAAGCTGTGAATATCACGCCGCGGTCGATGTATCGCAATATGAAACCTCAACCTGGGACAGTAGAAAGCATAGAGTAGATTCTCAATTCGTGTGGTGCATTGGACTTTACAAGTTTCGAATGATAAAAACAAATTACTACTTTGACCGGAGGGAAACTATGAAGGTATTGATTGTAGGAAACGGCGGCCGAGAGCATACACTCGGATGGAAACTCATTCAAAGCGAAAGAGTGGACGAAATATTCTTTGCTCCCGGAAATGCCGGAACGGCTTCAATAGGTAAAAATATTCCCATTAAAGCTGAAGACATCGAAGGCTTGCTTTCTTTTGCCAAGTATGAGGGCATAGAGCTTACCGTGGCAGGACCTGAGGTGCCGCTTTGCAACGGAATAGCAGACAGGTTCGAAGCGGAAGGCCTAAAGGTTTTCGGTCC
>JAENWJ010000084.1 GCA_016649995.1 Peptostreptococcaceae bacterium | reverse complement strand
TGAAAGAGACAGCAGTTATCATAAATATGGGCAGAGGAACTACTGTAAACGAGGAAGATATGATCAATGTTTTGCAATCAAAATCAATAAAAGGTGTTGTCACTGATGTATACAACAAAGAACCACTTTCGGAGGACAGCCCCTTGTGGAAAACGGATAATATAATCATGACCCCGCACATTTGCGGTGAAAACCCGAATTACATGAAGATGGCCTATGAGATATTCAAGAAGAATCTTATGGTGTTTGCTTCGGGTGAAGGCGAAATGATAAACAAGGTGGATCTGAATAAGGGATATTGAAGTAGAACGTGGAAAGTAGTAAGTGGAAAGAAAAGCGAAATAAAAAAGCGAAAGATAAAAGCAGTAGAACGTAGAACGAGAAGCTGGCAACATGTTTTTAATCTTTTTCTTTCAACTTACTACTTTATACTTAAAAATGAAAGCTCATTGTGAGCTTTCATTTTTCTTGGTTTGCAAGGATGAATTCGTCGTTTGCCATCTTGAAGGAATCTTTAAGGCCTGAGGTCGTATATACATTAAAATCCTTCGTTATAAATATTGCTTCTGCATCGGGGATGGATTCAAGCAGAGTGAGCCCGGATTCGAGACCCAGAGAGAATGCCACGGTTGAAAGCGCATCGGCATCTACCGATTTGCTGGCAATTATAGATACCGCTGTTAGGCTGTTTTCGAAAGGGTATCCGTTAAAAGGGCTAAGTATGTGGTGGTATGACTTGCCGCCCGATTCGAGAAAACGTTCATAAATGCCCGAAGTTACAACGGACTTGTCTTTTACGCTGGCCACCCCGATGTAATCGCTTCGTTCTGCCTCGGGGTTTTGAATGCCAATCTGCCATGGATTGCCGTTTGGATTTTGTCCGAGGGCATAAATGTTTCCGCCGAGATTGATTATGGCATGATTGATTCCTTCTTTTTCAAACATCTCGCTCAATGCATCGGCCGCGTAACCCTTTGCGATTCCGCCCAGGTCCAAAATCATTCCGGAGTCTTTAAGAAAAACTGTTTTTTCATCAGGATTCAATAAAACCTTTTTGTAGTCAATTTGTTTAATTGCTTCATCTATTTCGGATTGGTCGGGAACGCGCGCATTTTCCTTTCCTATGTTCCAAAGACTTACCAATGGACCTATTGTTATGTCGAATGTTCCTCCGGAAAGGCTTCCGTAGTATATAGCTTTATCGATTACATCGTATGTGTCGCCGGATACCTTGACAGGATTTTCGCCTGCTGCTCGATTTATTTGATTGAGTTCGCTTTCGGGCATATTTAGGCTCATTTTGTTTTCTATATCTTCTATAAGGCTGAAGGCTTCTTCGAATACGGCTTCGTCAACGGATTCATATATTTTTATTTGCACGACTGTTCCCATGAAGAGATCGGTGCGAGTGGCAGGGAATTCCGACGACGATGGATTTCTGTTGCAGCCGGCAACTGAAATGGTAAAAATCATCAATATTATTGAAACTAAAAAGAGTTTGCTGGTTTTCATAAAGACCTCCAAGTTGGACATTGTAGCTTTATTATATTAGAATTATGTATTATAAGCAAAAAAAACGGAGGATTGGCATTAATGAAGAAAATGGATTTAATAATCATAGTTTGTTTGCTGGCCTTGGCCTTGATTCCGATTTTTGCTCTGGGAGTCTATAGGAACAGGCCTGTAGATGTTAGAGTTGTAGAAATAAAAATGGATGGCGAGTTGTATGAGTCATTTGAATGGATTGAAGGATTAGAGAATGAAATAAACATTGATACGGAATTTGGAATAAATAGAATTGTGGTCGACAACGAAGGCCTTAGAATTGCATATTCGGATTGCGCAAATCAGGTGTGCGTGCTTGACGGAGTGATAAATTCACCTGGGGAAATATTGGTATGTTTGCCGCATAGGCTGATTATTGAGATAAAGGGAAAAAGAGACGGAGATGGTGTTGATGACTTTTCATATTGACGGAATTGATAAAGCAGTTAAAGCAGGAGGCATTGCGATAGGTGGAGGAAACATTCCAATAAGAATCGCAGGCCCATGTGCTGTTGAATCGCGGGAACAGATAATAAAAATTGCCAAAATTGTTAAAGCTGCGGGTGCGGAATTCTTGAGAGGCGGGGTATTTAAGCCGAGAACGAGTCCTTACGATTTTCAGGGTTTGGGATGGGAAGGGCTGGAGTATTTAAAAGAGGCAAGTTATCTAACAGGTCTTCCTATTGTAACGGAGGTGCTTGATCAATACCATATTGATAGGATTGTTGAGCAGGTGGACTTGATTCAGATAGGTTCCAGGAACATGCACAACTATGCTCTACTAAAGGCTGTAGGAGAAACGGGAAAACCTGTTTTGTTAAAACGCGGAATGAGTGCAACCCTTAGGGAATGGATACTTGCTGCAGAATACTTGGCATCGAGCGGCAACGGTGAAATAATTTTGTGCGAAAGAGGAATAAGGACCTTTACAGATTATACTAGAAATACTCTCGATTTATCGGCTGTACCAATAATGAAAAAAGAGACGGGTCTGCCGGTCTTGGTTGATCCAAGCCACGGAACTGGATTGAGGGAACTTGTGGCGCCGATGAGCAGGGCGGCTTTGGCATGCGGCGCTGACGGAATAATGGTTGAGGTTCATAATAATCCGGAAATGGCACTTAGCGATGGGGAGCAATCGCTAAGACCGGAAGACTACAGAAATCTGGTTTCGGAAATAGAGATATTCCGGCATTCTAAAAATAAATGATTGTCGGAGTTTTGCAAGGTGGGTGATTCTATGTTCAGGGATAAAGCATTTTACTCTTATGCATGGCGGGAATTGTTAAAAAGAATAAATGAACACAATATCTTTGGCTACGGAGCTCAAATGGCATATTTTTTTGTGCTGTCAGTTTTTCCGTTCATGATATTTCTTTTCGGTATGCTGACACGCTTTTCCATGTCCTACGGCGGTTTTTTCGATGGAATTTCTAAAATTGTTCCAAAGGAAGTCATAATGGTTATAAGAGACTACGCTTCAGCAGTGGCGCCCCGAGCGAATGCTAATTTTCTTTCCGTTACGGCGCTGATTACAATATGGTCGGCATCCCGTGGAATTCATGAATTGAGACAGGCTATGAATAGGGCGTATGGCGTAAAAAACGTAAAAAAATATTGGCGCAAGAGGTTTATTTCAATAATTTACACAATAGCCTTGATGATTTCAATAGTGTTTGCATTGACGCTCCCCAGCATGGGCAAGGATTTTGTTTTATTTATGGAAGATATATTAGGGTTTGATTTGGGATTCATTGAAATGTTTTTAGCATACAGATGGCTCTTTATTATTGGGTTTTTCTTTGCGGTAATTTCATTTTTTTATTATGCTTCTTTTGATCGCCACGATAAATGGAGAGATGTAATACCGGGAACTCTCTTCGCAATGGCGGGATGGGTTGCACTTTCTGCAGGTTTTTCAATGTTTGTAAATAATTTTGGAAGATATACAATAATATACGGTAGTTTGGCAGCTATGGTAGTGCTAATGGTTTGGCTATACATGAGCAGTATAGTATTGATGCTTGGAGGAGAAATAAATTCGATTTATTATTCATTCAAGGCACGCGAATCGAATAATGGAGAATAAAAAAAATTTGAAGCATTAAATAAAAACAGAAGACCCCGAAGCTAATGCAACGGGGCTTTATGATATTATAAAAATAATTAGAAAGATATGTAAATGGATATAAATCAATATAGGAGGCAATATAACGGGAGGCACGATATGGACAATTTATATAAAAATGTATGCGACACCATAGAAATCAATGTCAAGAATAATCAATCCATTAACAGCCGAATAAAGTCCATCGCCATGGAGAAAATTCGAGGGGATGCTTTTCGCAAAGAAGTGAAAAGGATTGAAAGCGAGAAAGACTATTCATGCGGAGCAGTATATTCGTTGATGAAGGAGATTTTACTTGTCGTTTCGGGTGGCGCAGAGCCAAAGGATTGGCTTCAATATATATATCAATATGCTCTGAATAAATCCTTTCCTCATGCGGTTCAAATAGAGATGAATCCGGAACTTGACCATGCTTCGGAGCTGTATCTAGATGTTTTGGCAACGGTGGCCGAGAGCCAAAAAAAATCTGGCGACGGCACATGGCAAAGCAAGTACGCGTTTGAATATTTGAAAGAGTCCGAAATAGAAAGATTGGAAAACAGTTATGAATACGAGAGATTCGTTGATGTTTTCAGGAACGACCATGTCTATGAAATGATGAAGCTAAATCAGGAGGTTGTTGGATACAGCACACTCGACCATATAATGGGGGTTCACTATCTTGCACTGTTTGTTGCAAGGCAGCTTAAAAATTTGGGGGTTTCAATAGATCTTGGACGTGTTTCGGGAGCGGCAGCAGGGCATGATATAGGGAAATACGGATGCAAGGGATTAGAAATGAAAAGGGT
>JAENWJ010000083.1 GCA_016649995.1 Peptostreptococcaceae bacterium | reverse complement strand
TCCTTCTACCAAATCTCTTTCGCCGCCGAGTTGTCCGCTATGATATATTTCAACATTTATTCTGCCATCAGTTTTTTCATTTACAACTTCTGCGAATCTTTCAATCCCTAAATAGTAAGGGTGATCTTGGTTGATTGCCATTCCGGCCTTCAATGTGATTGTTTCAGCTACTGCCTCTTCAGCAGGCGCGTCTCCCTCAGCAGGTTCCTCTGACGCTTTTTCACCACATGCCGTAACACTAAATACAAGAACCAAAACCATCAAAAATATACCCATCTTTTTAAACATACATAATCCTCCTTTTCATATTCAAAGTATCTACAACATGTCTCAAAGTTTATAACAGTTCTTTGTTTACCAATGAAAACGGTTTTTCTCCGCTTAACACCCTTACAATTTCATTTGCCGCCATCTTTTGAAGATCTTCCACACATTCCTCGGAATAGTATGCGGAATGTGGCGTTATTATTACATTTGGATATTTGTAAAGAGGATGAGTCTTGCCAGGAAATTCTGTCGCTAGAACATCCAGTCCAGCTCCTGCAATTTTCTTGTTATCCAATGCATCAATAAGTGCTTCCTCATTAATTATTCCACCTCTTGCCGTATTGATAATGTACATCTGAGGTTTCATCTTTTCGAACTCTTCATAACCGAACATATCTTTTGTTGCTTCGTTCAAAGGAAGATGTATGGATATGAAATCAGATGCAGTTACAAGTTCATCAAATTCGACTTTTTTAACATCAAGTTTGTCGAATACTTCTTGCTTAACATACGGATCATAAGCAATTACATCTATTCCAAAGGCCTTGACCTTTTTCGAAACTTCTTTTGCAATATGCCCGAATCCAGCCAGACCCAAGACACTTCCTGACAACTTATGAATTGGTTGAGCAATATTCAAACTCCAATTGCCATTCTTAACATGATCATTAAGCATCGGAATCTTTTTAACGCTTGTTAAAAGCAATGTCACGGCATGATTTGACACATCGGCTACCTGTGCCGTAGCCACATTCGTCACATATATATTGTTTTTTGTTGCTTCTTTAACATCAATATTGTTAACCGCAACTCCTGTTCTTGCCAAAACCTTGCATTTCTTGAGTTTGCCAATCACTTCAGCATTGATATCCGCATATGTCACTATCATCCCGTCAGCCCTGCCACAAAGATCATAAAAGCCTTCTTTGTCCTGCAAATCAGCAAAGATAATCTCGCAATCCAGCTTATTTAATTCATCAATGAATGGCTGGTCATCTGGAAACGGTGAATCGGAGACAACTACTGTAAATTTACTCATAACTAACTACATCCTTTCATATTTCTTTATCCACCTACTTAGACTGCCGGTTTTCCATTCATTCCAACACATGTTCCCGGAAAATCATTGATCAAAATGATGACTCTTGATTTGTCTACACCAACGGTATCATGAATTGCATTTGTGATCTTTTCTATAAGTATTTTCTTTTGCTCGGCACCTCTATTAATAGGATCCTCTCTCCAATCTATTCTGACTACTGGCATTTTTGCACCTCCTTTTGCTATGCTTAGTTTTTAGATTTATACCAAAACTTTTTTTACGATTTCCATCAATATCTTCTCATTCAAAATGGCTTTTCTGACGCGACTTTCCGCCTTAACCATTTCTATGATTTCCCCCATCTGTTCTTTTGTTACTTTTTCGGGATCATAACCGTTCTTCTCGAGGTATACTATGATATTTGCCTTTCCGCTACCCTTGCCTATTACATACTCGAAAGGTTCGCCTCCGATAAGTTCCGGAGTAAACGGAGACATTCCGGTATCTATTCCTATTTTTTTCATTCTGTAAACAATGTCTGTAACCAGACCTGACTCTACCTTGGACAAATTCGTCCCGACAATTGCCTTGTTCTTGGCAACAGGAACTTTTCCTATTTCGGAAACCAAATTCGATACTCCCTGAATCTTGCTCAAATCCACTCCCGTGTTTACGCCTACCAACAATTCGAGTGCCATGACAACCTCTTCGGTAGGAACATTTCCAGTCCTTTCTCCAAGGCCGTTGACCGCACAATGGATTCCAGATGCCCCGCCTTCTACGGCAGCCATCGCCGCACCGGTTCCATATCCAAATTCATTGTGTCCGTGGAATTCCAAAGGCACATCTCCAATAGCCGCTCTTACTTTCTCTACTGTAAGCTTAACTGCCGATGGCAATGCAACACCAAAAGTATCTGTAAGTGTCACGGAATCTGGTTTCGCCTCTCTTACTACGGTGCCAAATATCTTTTCCAGATACGGAATGGAAGTTCTAAAAGCATCCCATCCGAAAAAGTTTGTGTTCAGTCCCTGCGATTTCGCATACTCAACAGATGTTATGAGTCGTTCCAGCAATTGGTCAACGTCCAGGTTAAGAGCATGCTTGCATAGGTACGGGTTAATGGAATGCTCAACAATAACCGATTTGAAACCTATGTCCAAACACATATCAATATCTTTCTTGTTTGCCCTGCATAAAGCCACTAAATCAAGTTTTGAATTCATATTCATAAGACGCTTGACAGCTCTACCGATAGAATCCGACACAGCCGGCATACCGATCTCGATTCTTTTTATCCCCATCTCTTCAAGTGCAAGGGCTACTCGGACTCTTTCGTCTTCATTCCAGGCAACGCCAGGAGTTTGCTCTCCATCCCTAAGAGTCACATCATAAATCAGTATGTCCTTAGGATATCTGCTGATTATGGACGGTTCATAGTTGATTGGCGAAACCCAGTATTTTGGATTGAAATACGGCATGCCCTCCATTTTAATTCCTTCGATTTCTTTAAGCTTCATTTTTTTACCTTCTTTCCCAGGCAAATGCCTGATTATTCTTAAAATTGTGTATAAAAAATAAGCGAATCGATTAGCGCTTATTTAATTATCATTCCATAAAACATTTATCTTTCAATCAATGCTCTACGGTTTTTAGCAAATCCTCTTTACTGGTGCAGGATGCATCATTTCCACACTCAATATCACCCATTACAACAGCAACCATATCGATATGCGAACCCATTTGCACTTGCGCCTTATATATATCACCGCTCTTGATTGCATCAATGATGCTCTCATGAGTTATTATAGCCTTATCAATCTGTCCCGGTTTTCTTATCACATCTGTGTTTATTTCCAGCAGCAGTTCCCTTGTTGCCGCCAGCATTTCAGCCAAATAACGATTTTTGGAAGCCTCGGCTATGGCCATATGAAAATTGAAATCCGCCTTTATGAATTCTAACGGTGAATTTTTGTTTTCCATCGTTTCCATGTATCTTTCTATAATATAATCAATGTCGTTTGAATTTCCTCTTACAATTGCTAATTTTATTATTTCA
Source organism: Peptostreptococcaceae bacterium (assembly GCA_016649995.1). Classification (NCBI taxonomy): domain Bacteria; kingdom Bacillati; phylum Bacillota; class Clostridia; order Peptostreptococcales; family Peptostreptococcaceae; species Peptostreptococcaceae bacterium. Next base: position 1,363 of record JAENWJ010000083.1, on the reverse strand, counting down.
ATCTCTATCATTTTTCTGGCCTCAACCAATTCAAGTATGCTGTATTTTTTCATCAAGCACTGCAATTGGAAATGATCTGTCAACAAATTTGTGTTGTCATTCAGAAAAGTCCCCTCCCCACTTCGAATATCAACCAATCCTATTGAAGACAAAGACCTCATCGCCTCTCTGATCGACGATCTGCTGACTCCCAGTATTTCTGTCAGCTCCCTTTCTGATGGCAATTTTTGCCCAGGCGTCAATTGTCCATCAAGAACCATTTTTTTAATCTGTTCGATTATAGTCTCGGAAATAGTGGCTTTCTTTATCTTTTGAAAATCTTTTATCATACAATCTCCCCTTTGATTACGTCCCCACCCTTTTGCCGTTCCACCTTACTACCGTCCGATGGTCTGACCACCTTTAATTGCATTATACTACAAAAATATTAATTTGCACTTCTTTTTTTGAATTTTACAAAAAATTTTTCAACCCGTCAAAACAATGTTCTTTACCTTTCAATAACAAGGGAGTTATTAAAAATGCGAGCTATAGTATGCCTTCGTATAACGGAAATCCGGAACTTAATTTTATTGCCTCTATTTCCACTTTATTCAAGGTTTTCTCATCTTCAGGATTGTCGGCAACTTTATTCATGAGATTCGCTATTAATCGCATGTCATCTTCCTTTGCACCTTTTATCGTCATGGCCGTAACTCCGATTCTAACACCGCTTGTAACCATGGGTTTTTCGGGATCGTTTGGAATCATGTTCTTATTGACTGTGATGCCTGCCGATTCGAGTGCCTCGTCGAATTGCTTTCCGGTCAGACCCTTTGATCTCAAATTAACTAGCAATAGATGATTGTCCGTGCCGCCGGTCACCATTCTAAATCCATACTTTTCAAGCGCCTCGGCCAAAGCTTTTGCGTTTTTAACGACCTGCCGCATTGTCTCCCTGTATTCTTCCGACTACACCCGTTTCCCCGATATTTTCCATTACTTCAATATCAACTTCCTTTAGCACTTCGACGATTCTTTTTCTGTTTCGAATTCTTTAAAACTTAATTCCGGATTTTCATGAAAACCTCTCCTGATTCGCATAAGCTTGTCGCTTATGCGTTTGGCTTTATCTCTAAAATCGATTGTTCTCAACTCCCCATTCATGATTTGAATTTAAGTATAAATCAATTTTACACTTATTGACCTTTTGATGCTTTTAATTAACATCCTGGATTCCCGGAATTTATAACGAGGGTGGTTTTACCCCCAATGCTTTGTAGATATTTTCCTGTTTCTTTGTAACCTCACCCATCAAGCGACCATGCTCTGGGGCTTCAAACAGCTCGATTGTATCAAGTTCATCCAGCAAACCTTGCAGTGT
>JAENWJ010000082.1 GCA_016649995.1 Peptostreptococcaceae bacterium | reverse complement strand
CAGACCGGAAATTTGCTCATCAAGCTTCCTTCAGATTCGCAGTCACCCACGACACCCTTGCTCTTGGCTAACGCCTACGTCACCTTCGGCGTTCGGGACTTTCACCCTATAGATTGTGCCCATGCCGGGCACACATAGAAATCCCCGCTGTCAGAATGATTCTTGCAGCGGGGATTCTTTCATATTCAAACTACTCTTCTTTTTAAAGACCCAATATGTCTGAAATCTCCTTCATGGCATTCAGTGAAAGCTCCGCAAAATCCGCAAAATCCATATCCAGCTCCTCTATGGACCACATTGCTTCCCTGTCGGCTCCCGCCGCGAAACGCGTCTCATGCATGCGCTTCGTTATCGACTTGACTTTCACCTTTGCAATCTTTTGGTCGGGATAAACCAATGTTATGGCATTTATGAAACCCGTAATCGGGTCACCTGCATAGATTGCCCTGTCCAATGTAGACTTTATAGGCGTTTTGGTATATTTGTTATGTGCCATGATGGCATGGTACATTTCCTCATCTCCAAAGCCCTCTTCCTTCAAAATTTCCAAAGCTCTCGGCCCGTGAAGCTCAGGATGCACTCTGTAGTCCACAAGATCGGCATCCAAATCATGAAGCAAACCCGTAATTGCCCAAAGGTTTTCCCTTTCAGGCTCAAACTTCTTGCCAAGTGCTCTCATGACTGCCTCTACTGCATAGGAGTGCCTGACAAGATACTCCGTTTTAAGGTTCGCAGTTAATATTTCTATCGCTCTATCTCTATCATACATCTTAACCTCTCCTTGAATGAATGTTTTGATTAATCGCTCTAACCCGCCATTGCCTATAAGCTGATGCGTTCAAGCAAAATGCCCGTTTCATGGTCATTGAGGTTCTTCTTCTCTATTTGGTCATTCTCAACACGCTCTATTGACACTGCAAGTGTTTCCTTCATGATGTACTCTTCGAAGGTTTCAACTGCTTTGGCAATATCATCATCGCCATCATATTGTATTTTTATTCTATCCATCATATCGTAATCGTTCAGCTTTCTCATCTGCTGAACCTTTGAAATCATTTCCCTTGCGAATCCCTCGTCAATGAGTTCTTCCGTAAGCTTCGTATCTAGAATTACAAACATGTTGTTTTCCATGGATACTGTGAAACCTTCCTTGGCAGCAATGGTTACAACAACCAATTCTTCAGTAAGATCCAGTTTCTCTCCTTCAAAATCAACTGTTACAACTTCCCCGGATTCCAGTCTCGGCGCTATGTCCGCAGCATCTGGTCCGGCAAGAAATTTTCCAAAAGCCTTTATTTTCTTGCCAAGCAATGGACCAGCCTTCCTGAAATTGGGCTTAAGGTTAAATACCATGAATTCGGCTAGATCCTTCGCGAAAACGACTTCCTTAACATTCAATTCTTCTTTTATCAGCGGTACAACATCAGTCATTTCATCAGCATACTTGCCGTCGACAAGCACTTTTGAAATAGGCTGTCTTACCTTTATTTTTACAGATTCACGCGCCGCTCTTCCAAGACCTACCAGTCTTCGAACATGCTCCATTTTTTCTTCAAGAGCCTTGTCGGACAATTCATCGCTTGCTTCAGGATATCTGCTGATATGAACCGATTCTTCATCCGTCAGATCACGATAGATTTCCTCAGAAATATATGGAGCAATCGGCGCCACCAATTGACACAATCCTTTTAATACTTCGTATGTTGTGTTGTAAACTGCTTTTTTGTCGTCGGTCAAATCCGAGGCCCAGAATCTTCTTCTATTTCTACGGATATACCAGTTGGAGAGATCCTCGTTTACAAAAATTTGTATCTTCCTTACAGCCTTCGTCATGTCAAAGACTTCCATATCATCTGTAACTTCTTTTACGAGAGTATTGTAGACCGAAAGCAACCATCTGTCTATCTCGGGTCTTGATTCATAATCCACAAAGAATGTCCTCGGGTCCACCTCATCCGTATTGGCATACAATGTGAAGAAGTTGTATACATTCTTTATCGTGCTAAAGAACTTGTTTAAAATCTCCTGGAGACCGTCCTCGTCAAACTTGGTTGGAGTCCATGCCGGAGAAACATGAAGCAGATACCATCTAAGAGCATCGGCTCCGTACTTGTCAAACATTTCAAACGGATCAACGGTATTGCCCTTGCTCTTTGACATTTTTTTACCGTCTTTGTCCAATATTAAATCGTTTACCAGAACCCTCTTGTATGGTGAAACCCCCTTGACAAATGTCGAGATTGCCAACAAGGAATAAAACCATCCTCTTGTTTGGTCTATACCTTCGCAGATATAGTCTGCAGGGAACAACTCGTCGAAATTCTCCTTGTTTTCAAACGGATAGTGGTGCTGAGCGAATGGCATTGAACCGCTGTCGAACCAGCAGTCTATTACATCCGGCACACGGGTCATTCTTCCTCCGCACTTGGGACATGTTATATGCACATCGTCCACATATGGCCTGTGGAGTTCGATTGTTTCATCAATGTCCTCATGCGCTCTCTCAACAAGCTCTTTTCTGGAGCCAATGCTGTCGAAGGCATCGCAATCGTCGCATCTCCAAATAGGGAAAGGTGTTCCCCAATAACGGCTTCTGGAAATCGCCCAATCGTTTAGATTTTCAAGCCAGTTGCCGAAACGTTTTTCACCAACGTAGTCGGGATACCATTCAACCGAATTGTTGTTGGCAATGAGTTGGTCTTTCAATTCCGTCATCTTGATGTACCAGCTAGGTTTAGCGTAATACAAAAGAGGAGTCTTGCAGCGCCAGCAATGAGGATAATTGTGGACCATATTTTCTCTTTTGTATAATTTGTTGTTATCTGAAAGCCATTTCATTACATCAAAGTCTGTATCTATTACGAAACGACCCTTCCATGGGGTTTCAGTGAATTTCCCTTCTTCATCAACAGGTTGTATAACCGGGAGACCATAACGAAGTCCTGTATTATAGTCGTCTTCTCCAAAGGCAGGAGCCATGTGTACGATTCCGGTTCCGTCATCTGTAGTAACATAATCAGCCACTGTTACATAAAAAGCTTTCTTATCCACCTTTACGAAAGGCACCAGTTGCTCGTATTCAAGGTATTCCAAGTCTTTGCCCTTGATCTCTTCAATCACCTCGTAGGATTCTTTAAGAACAGTATCTGCCAAGGCCTTAGCAACAATGTATACCGTGCCGCTTTCCGCTTTTACTTTCACATATGTCTCTTTGGGATGCACTGTAAGCGCAACATTTGACGGGAGAGTCCACGGAGTTGTTGTCCATACGAGGAAATACTCGTCCGCATCTTTTCTTTTAAATTTAACTGTTACCGTAAGGGATTTTATTTCCTGATATCCCTGGGCCACCTCATGGGAAGCCAGGCCCGTTCCGCAACGCACGCAATATGGCAGTATCTTGTGCCCCTCATAGATGAGGCCAGCTTTGTTCATCTGATCCAAAATCCACCATTCTGTTTCTATGAAGTCATTGTCCAATGTAATATATGGATTATCCAAATCGATTTCATACGCCACTCGCTTCGTCATTTCACGCCACTGCTTTTCGTACGCGAATACAGATTCTCGGCACTTCTCGTTGAATTCCGCTATTCCGTATTTTTCAATATCGTTTTTATCGGAAAGTCCAAGTTGCTTTTCTACCTCTATCTCTACAGGAAGTCCATGGGTATCCCATCCTGCTTTTCTTTTTACCTGATAACCCTTCATGGTCTTGTATCGACACACTGAATCCTTGAGAGCTCGGGCCAATACATGATGGATTCCCGGGCGGCCGTTGGCCGTAGGTGGTCCCTCATAGAATATGAAGGATGGCTGTCCCTCACGGGTATCGATACTCCTCTTTAGAATGTCGATATCCTCCCAATAATCAGAGATGCGTTTTTCCGATTCCTTTACCGGTATCTTTTCCAATTCTTTGAATACGCTCATGTCTTCATCCTTTCGTTTTTTCATATTTTCACTCAGCAACTGTAGGACCTGCAAATAAAAAAATCCCGAGCATTAGCTCAGGGACGAATTAACCGCGGTACCACCCAAATTACAGAATATTTTCTGCCACTCTCCGCTTTAACGCACGCATACGGAACACCCTACTTTTTTTCAGGTATTCAGCTCAAAGGTGATTCGCGCCAACCGTTTTTTTGCAATCTTTCACCAATCGATTACATCTCTGCAAATGCTCCGGTCGTGCCGTCCCTATCATAGCCTTTACTTCTATTTATACCATTACATAATATAACAGAACCAGTCGGTTGTCAAAATATTTTTTTCTTCAGCATATTCTGTATTTCAATGGCTTGCTGCTTGGAGTTGCCGGAATCACCGATGATCAAATCTGCCGATTCCTCATAGAGTTGTCTTCTTTCTCCATACAACTTGTCCAAATCGCTTTTATCTTTTAAAAGAGGCCTCTCCTGTTTTTTCAATGTCTTTTCAATTTGCTTCAATGAACGATCCAAATATATGAGGATTCCATTCAGTTTCAAGTCAGAGACATTTCCGGAATCAACAATCGTTCCTCCGCCTGTTGCAATTACAACATTTTTACTATTTATTAAGGATTTGACCGCTTCCCTTTCAACTGCTCTGAAACCTTTTTCTCCTTTTACTGCAAATATGTCCGTTATGGGACCATGTTTTTTCTCTATCAATTCGTCCGTATCGACAAATTCGCGTCCCATCAGCTCCGCCAAATGTTTCCCTACTGAACTTTTTCCGCTTCCAGGCATTCCTATGAGTACTGGATTTATTTGCTTTCTGTGGAAATACTCAATCAATCTCTTCTCAGCATCCTTCTCGATTTTTACTCCGTTCCATATTTCCTGGGCCCGAATGGCCTGCGCAACCAGCATATGGAGTCCGTTTGCCACTAAGCAATTCTTTCTTTCCATTTCCTGCATGAACAATGTCCTCATGGGGTTATAT
>JAENWJ010000081.1 GCA_016649995.1 Peptostreptococcaceae bacterium | reverse complement strand
GAAATGAAAACAGTCTTGTTAAGAAAGCTGTGGATATCTTTATGGACGAAGAAAGTATGAAGGGCGCTTTTGGACTTGCAGTAACGGAGGATGGTGTTTACAGTGCACCATAAACTACATCCGGCAAATGCAATAGGATTGCTGATTGTCCTTATAGCGGCGACATTGATGATAAGCCATCCTATCTATGCTGTTCTTGTTGTAATTATTCTTTCCTTTTCCGTCGCAGTATTTGGAGGGATTGCCGAACTAAAAAGCCTGCTTAAGTTCTGGATCATTACAGGGATTATGATTATTATTATTAATCCGCTAGTATCGACACAGGGCGATACGGTTCTGTACCGCACGGCGCTGCCTGTCGTTGGAAGGATACGAATAACTGCCGAGTCTCTTGTTTTTGCAGGGTCAATGGTTTTAAGGCTTTTTTCTATGGTTCTGTCCATAAAGCTTTTTGGACTTTCCATAGACAGGGATGATTTTTTTGGATATTTATCACGATACATGAACAAGCTCGTACTGACCATGAGCATGACTGTGAACATGATTCATAGGCTGAGAGTTGAAACACAGCGGGTGAGAGAGGTCATGGAAATGAGGGGCCTCGATTTGAAATCCGGCGGTTTTGCGAGACGCATAAAGGCGCATTATCCGTTGATTAAGGTTGTGCTCATCAGCTCTTTGGAGGGTTCGGTCAATCGCGCTGAGGCTCTTTACTCGAGGGGCTATGGAAAAGGGAAGAGAAGCTTTTACAGGGAAATAAAGATGGAAAGTAAAGACTGCATTCATTTGGCGGCGCTTTGCATGTATGCTTGTGTGCTGGCTTATGGCATTTTTAAGGGGTGGCTTGGATTTAGCTATTTCCCTTCGCTGGCGCAGCAAAGCGATTTCAGCAGTCTCTATTTGATTGCGCATGGACTTAGTTTGACAATATTGATTGAAGCAACGCGGAGGTGTTCGGAATGGAAGTTTTCAGCATAGACAATCTTACATATCATTACCCGAACAGGGAGACACCTGCGCTTTCAAGTCTTAGCTTGAAAATATTCGAGGGAGAGTTCATTGTGGTTGCAGGAGCTTCAGGCTCTGGAAAATCGACGCTAGCAAGGGTCATTACCCGCCTTGCACCAGAATTTTACGGTGGGATAATCGAAGGGGAAGTTGAAGGGACAATGGATATAGGCATGGTTTTTCAAGATCCTGAAAAGCAGCTTGTAATGGAAACGGTAGAGAGGGAAGTTGCTTTTCCATTGGAAAACAGGGGCATAGAAAGAAATACAATGAGAAAACAGGTTCTAGAGGTGCTTACGCTACTCGGAATTTGGCATTTGAAGGATAAAAAAACCTATGAGTTATCCGGTGGCGAAAAGCAGAAGGTGGCAATTGCGGCTGCTCTTGCTGTTCGCAATAGATTCCTAGTTCTTGACGAGCCGGTCTCGCAGCTTGATCCTATGGCGGCGGACGAGATAATGCATCTACTCAAAAAACTCAATGACGATTTGGGATTTACTATCGTTCTCGTGGAGCAAAGAACCGAAAAATGCCTAAGTTATGCCGACCGCGTAGTTTTTCTTGAAGAAGGAAAGCTGGATTTTGACGGAAAACCGGATGAATATGTTAAATGGATAAGGAAGCACGATTGTTCTTTCATGCCTCCTGTAACGGAACTTTTTGCGAGGCTTGAATCGGATGAATTGCCTCTTACGGTAAAGGAAGGCCGAAAGTTGCTGAGCAGTAATTATGAGGTGGACGGAGATGTAAATGAAATGGCCGTAGATCCTATAGAAGAAAAGATAATGGAATTCAGGAATGTAGACTTCTCGTTTGAGAATGGAACTAGAGCGCTTAGCTCAGTAAACCTTGATGTGGGCAAGGGGGAGACTTTGGGGATAATAGGAGCCAACGGAGCCGGGAAATCCACAGCCTTGCGCCTAATGGCCGGTCTTTTGAAGCCAGGCAAGGGAAGTGTGGCTATGACAGGTAATGTGGGATACCTTTCACAGGAACCAAACGACTATCTTTTTAATGATACGGTTTACGAGGAATTGCTTTTTACACAAAAGAATTTCCGGAAGGAAGCTCATGGTTTCATAGAGAAAATTCTTAATGATTTGAATATAGAGAGTCATAGGGATGTTAATCCGAGGGATTTATCCGGAGGAGAGAGGCAACGTGTTGCGTTGGCTTCCGTTTTAGCGGTTGACCCGGGGATACTGCTGTTGGATGAGCCCACAAGGGGCCTAAACAGGGGATACAAGGGGAGGCTTGCCACGTATCTCAGAAGCCTTCAAAAGAAGGGGAAAACCATTATTCTTGTTACGCATGACATGGAGTTTGTGGCTGATGTGTGCGACAGGGTGGTGATAATGTTTGATGGTGAAATAGCTCAAGATGGACCGACAAGGGAAATATTGTCGGGAGGGCTTCATTTTACGACAGATATAAATCGTTTATTCCATGGTATGGCCAATCCTTTAATTCTTGAAGAGGCGGCAGATATTTGTACCAAAAGGGGGCATATCGAGTCATGAAATTGGGAATAGGATTGGCTCTGGCGCTTCTGGGGATGATGGCTTTAATATTTTGGCATTATGAAAAAAGAAAAACCAATGCCCGGGAGATAGCCTTGGTTTCAACATTAGCGGCATTGGCGGCAGTATCACGAATTTTTTTCGCGGCTTTGCCAAATATACAACCGACAACCTTTATAGTTGCAACGGCAGGTTTTGTTTTCGGACCAAGCTTCGGATTTATGACGGGGGCTATTGCGGCCTTTCTTTCAAACAATTTTCTTGGACATGGACCGTGGACCCCGTGGCAGATGCTTGCTTGGGGATTGACAGGATTCGTATCCGGGCTGCTGAGTAAAAGCAAAATCCACAAAAGCAGACTGCTATTTACAATGTATGCGTTTATGTGGGGATTTATGTTTGATTGGATAATGAACCTTTGGCATTGGCTTTTCTTCATCTATCCACTGAACCTTAGAAGCTTTGTAGCGGTTTATGCTGCATCATTTTATTTCGACATGCTTCATGCTGCGGGAAATGGTGTGTTTGCATTTTTCTTCGGAAAAGATCTGGTTGCGATACTTGGCAGATACAAGGACAAGCTGTCCTATGAAAGAATTAACGAATCTTTACAAAAGGATGTGGCGGAATGAGAAAAAACATATTAATATTTTCAATGATTGCATGCATGCTGTTTTCAGGCGTTGCATGGGGACAGGATGTATCAGCCCGAGCGCTGCTTAATTACGAGATTGACGAGTGGGGAATACTTGCGCTTCACGTTGCGGGTGTGGATATGGAAGGGACCGCTCTTGAAAGCGTAGAGGGCTCGGAAATTACTACCGACCACGAGGCATATATGATGGGATTACTGGCCTTGGGCAGGGATGTTTCCAAAGAGGCGGCCCTGGTTGAGGGAAGCCAGATGCCAGACGGCAAGTTTGCCGATTATATAGGCGGCACGGGGGATGATCTTCTGAACGCCCATATATGGGGAATCATAGCCCTTGAGAGCGCAGGGAATACTTCGTATGACAAGGAAAAAGCGCAGGAGTGGCTGCTTGACAATCAAAACGAAGACGGAGGATTCCCGGTGTATATAGGAATGAGGGAGTCTGACGTCGACTTGACAGCTATGGCAGTTGTGGCGCTTGACCTTATGGAATTAAAAGGCGCTGAAGCGTCAATCGAGGCAGCCTTTGAGTTCATAGAATCTAATAATGAATACAAGGAAACGGCGGAGAGCATCGCGTGGGAAATAATCGCGCGAAAACAGACGGGACTCGAAATTGGAGAAAATATTAAAGCTAGGCTAGAAGCTTATAGGCTCGAAAACGGGTCGTATCTGCATCTTAGAACAATGAGTTCAGGGAATTACATGGCATCGTGGCACGGAGTTTGGGCTGAATCGGAGCTGAAAAGACGGCTTACAGTATTCGATGGATTCAAAGCTAGAAATAGTCTGACAGATATAGGATTGGATACTCAGGCCTATGATGCAATCAAAAGACTTGTTGAGGATGGCGTTTTAGCAGGCTACCCTGACAGAACCTTCAGACCGGAGGCCCCCGTAAAACGCGGAGAATTCGTAAAGATGCTTGCGTTTGCAATGGATAAGGAAAACGAAACAGCGCTTAATGCAGGGTTTGACGATATGAAAGGCCATTGGGCTTCTTCATATGTGGACATTGCCGTTGAAAATAAGTTATTCAATGGGGTTTCAGATAAATTGTTTGATCCCGAAAGCGGCATAACCGGGGCTCAGTTCGCGGCAGTGGCCGTTAGGGCAAGAGGGCTTGATGCGGAGGCAAAAGCTTTTAATGGAGACACAGGGTACGACGGATATGTTTATTATGCCTGGCTGCATGATTTGCAGTATGAGGGTTTTGATATAGAAAAGGAAGCTACAAGGGCGCAGTGCGCTGAACTTATTGACAATTTATACTAAGAAAAAACGGAGGAAAGAATTCATGAAATCAAGGTTTTTAAGCTTTTTAATTGTATTTGCAATGCTATTTGGCATGGTTCCGAACATGGGAATGGTCACGGCTTATGGTATTACTGCTTCATCGTCACTGGCAGTGGATGATTTGGCGCTTCAGGCGGTGCAGAATATTTATGACAGATACCAGAACGGAATCGACATTGGCGCGCCTTCGGTCATGTATGGAGCGTACATGAGTAGCTACGACTGTGTCGCTTTGATGAATGCAGGGGTAAACCTTGAGACGTGGGAAAGAGACGGCACCAACCTTAAGGTGAAGATGGATGACTATCTTGCAAGTGCTGCCGGTAGGAACGCGAAGCAGCTTGCGCAGGATTACCTGTATCTTAATGCTGCAGGCAAGACAACCGATTCGGCAGTGGTACTTGAGCTTGTAAAGGCGATGCAGACAACGTCTGGTGCTCTTTCGGGGGACATAT
>JAENWJ010000080.1 GCA_016649995.1 Peptostreptococcaceae bacterium | reverse complement strand
GTTTATATGTTCAAGGTCCTCTTTTGTAATGCTTATCCCATCAAGGTTTATAGAGTCGTCCTTCTCTAGACACCTATGGAGCGTTTCATAAATACCTTTCGGTTGCTCATGTATCTCTTTGAGCATGAAGTGCGGATATCCTTCTTTTTCTGCCGCCTCCACATCCCATGTAACCTTAAATGTATCTCTCTTCTGCTCCTGCAAAAGATTGTTGTAAATTTTAACTTCATCCTTTGTAAGCAATACAAATTCGTTGTTCTCTATTAGCAACATGTTTCTCGTATGCTTAAGGAGAGCTGGTATATCTGAAGCAAGAAAGTTTTCTCCTTCACCTCTTCCTATTATCAAGGGGCTATCCTTCCTTACAGCTACTAGCTTGTCCGGCTCATTACCGCATACCACCACTATTGCATAGGCTCCACGCATTTTTTCAACGGCTTTATGCACAGCCTGAAGCAGGTCTCCTTCATAAAAATACTCTATTAGATGCGATATGACCTCTGTGTCGGTCTCCGACTTGAATTCCACGCCAACTTCATCAATCAGCCATTCTTTTAATTTCATGTAATTTTCAATGATTCCGTTGTGGATAACAGCTATGTTGCCATTTGTGCTTGTATGGGGATGGGCGTTGTTGTCACTTGGTGCTCCATGGGTTGCCCATCTTGTGTGTCCTATTCCAACCGACCCTGAAAAATCCTCATTTTTTATTTTTTCCTGCAGTACAGCCAATCGTCCGGCATATTTTCTAACCTCAAGCTTACCCTTGTTATAGACTGCTATTCCCGATGAATCATACCCTCTATATTCAAGCTTCGCCAATCCCTCTATTATGATTGGAGTAGCCTTTTGTTCCCCTATATATCCAACGATTCCACACATGATGAAATCCTCCATTTTCTATATTTTTTTTAAACCTTATTACTTTTCTGACATGGTTTCACCCGACTGTTTTGTATACGGAATCGCTTCCGGTTTTTGCTAAGTCTTTATCGGCCGTGAACAGGCCGCAGGGAATCCGCCGATTTTTCGATTAACCCTGTCCTCGTCAGCTCTGTGAGCTCAGGCGCTTGTTTTATGATTTCAATTAAGACTATTTCATGAATCACATCCTTTCGAACAGTTTAAAGTGGAAAGAATAAAGTAGAAAGAAAAAGCTCAATACTAATAAGACAAAAGATTTAAACAATAAAAGCAAAACAAATGCGACTTCAAAATGCTCATCATCTTTCTTACACTTCACACTTCTTTCCCCGTTTTATCTTTTGTTTCCACTTGCTACTTACTACTTGCCACTTGTTACTTGTTACTTGCTATTTTTTCTGCCATATATATCGTCATTATGGACACAAAAATGTCTGTCCCTTTTTAGTCCTTTTTCTACTTTCTACTTTTTTCTATCCCAATCTCTTTTCAATTAAGTCAGCAAGTTCTTGCGCTTTCTCATTCAATACGCTTTGGTCTTTTCCTTCTATCATCACGCGTACCAATGGCTCAGTGCCTGAGGCTCTTACTAGTACTCTTCCCTCTCCGTTGAAGAACCTTTCGGTTTCCTTGACGGATTGCCTTATTACTTCGTCTTCGATGTAGTCGTGTTTCTTATCATTGTCTACCTTCGCGTTTATAAGCACTTGGGGAAATGTCTCCATTATGCCTTTGATCTCGGAAAGCTTTTTACCACGTTTTTTCATTACCCTCATTAACATCAAAGCGGACAAAAGTCCGTCTCCTGTGGTGTTGTGGTCTAGGAATATGAGATGCCCCGACTGCTCTCCGCCGAAGTTGTATCCCTCTTCAAGCATTTTTTCAAGAACATAACGGTCACCCACTCTAGTCTTTTCTATGTTTATGCCTCTTTTTCCAAGCGCCGCAAAAAGCCCCATGTTACTCATTACTGTAGTAACAAGCGTGTCCTTTTTAAGCTCTCCTACTTCCTTAAGGTAGTCTGCGCAGATTGCCATTATCTTGTCTCCGTCTACTATCTCGCCGGTTTCATCCACAGCTATTAACCTATCTGCATCTCCGTCGAAGGCCATTCCTAATGCATAATCGCCAGACTTGACCTTTTGCGCAATAAGCTCGACATGTGTAGACCCACAACCCTTGTTTATATTATGTCCGTCCGGATTGCAGCAAAAGGCCGAAACATCCGCATTCATTTTAGAAAGTGCGTAGGCCGCCGTAGTTGTAGCCGCTCCGTTTGCACAGTCTATTGCAACCTTCATTCCCGAAAAATCCACATCCATTTTTTCTACAAGATGATCGCAATATAGCTTATATGCTTCAGGGATAGTGTTCCAGGTACCAACATGGTCTCCGTCTATCAAGGATTCCGCCTCTAGCCCTCCTAGTATATATTTCTCTATCCTATCCTCTATTTCGTCTGCCAATTTATATCCATTCTTGTTGAAGAACTTTATTCCGTTGTACTCGGCCGGATTATGTGATGCTGAAATTACAACCCCTGCATCCGCATTGAAATATCTTGTCAAAAAAGCTACAGCCGGTGTAGGCACTACTCCAAGTGAAACAACATTCCCGCCCATCGACATAATACCTGCCGCAAGAGATGCTTCCAGCATGTCTCCGGATATGCGCGTATCTTTCCCTATCAAGATTTTAACATGCTTTCTTCCTTCTGTAAGAACATGGGCCCCGTAGCGCCCCAATTTGTATGCCAAATCATTTGTAAGCTCAACGTTCGCAATGCCTCTTACTCCGTCGGTTCCAAAAAAACGTCCCATGGTCTTCCTCCGCATCATTTTTACTTGTTTATAAATATAATAAAGATGACCTTTGCCATCTGCATCCACCTTCTATCTTAACATACCAGCATCATCGCCTCAATGACATTCCGGTAACAGAAAAAGATTAAAAAAAGAGGACACCCCATATGGGTGCCCTCATCTTTCAATCTTTTTAAATTACATCTTATAATTCAGTCTTTTTTGTCAAAACTTTATAAGATCTTGCTACAAGAACTACCGCCAATCCCAAGAGAGCAACTGCGAATGCGACAAGAAGTATATTTCCAGCTGCAATATTTTGCTGAATCAAGAGCACCAAGGCAGTAAGCGTTGCTGCAAACATGAATATCATAGGAAGTATAATCATGCCATATTTCTTGCCATTGTTTTTAAGGTATGCAGCAAGAGCAAGAAGTGCGAGGGCTGCTAGCAATTGGTTTGATGAACCGAATAGCGGCCATACTTTTGACCAACCAACTACTGACAATGATCCACCTGCAATAACTGTTATTGTAGTTGCTATAAAACGGTTTGTAACGAGTATGCTTTGAACTTCTTTAGTGTCATCTTCAAAGAATTCTTGAAGTATGAAACGCCCAAGTCTTGTTGCAGTATCAAGTGAAGTAAGTGCAAATGCTGAAATAGCAAGAGCCGCGAAAGGTTTACCAACAGAGAACGGAATACCAATCTTAGTCATGAATGTTCCGATACCCTCTGAGAATACGTTGATAGGTCCGCCGTTAGCAAGAAGGTTTGTGAAATCTCCCTGGGAGACATAACCAGCTGTTACAAGAGCTATAACTGCTAGAACGCACTCTATGAGCATTCCGCCGTAACCAATGAGCAATGCGTCTTTTTCATTATCAATTTGCTTGGATGTTGTACCCGAAGCAACCAAGCTGTGGAAGCCTGAAATAGCTCCGCAAGCAATTGTGATAAAGAGCATTGGGAACAGCCATTGTCCTCCAACTTTGAAGCCTGCAAATGGTGTAAGTTGCATGCTCGGAGCGTAGAATATCAATCCAAGTACAGCTCCGATAATCATAGCGTAGAGAAGGAAAGAGTTCAAGTAGTCTCTAGGCTGCAAGAGTATCCATACAGGTGTTACTGAAGCTATGAAGATGTAAACAAGAAGGAATCCAATCCAAACGTTTCTAGACAATACAAGCGGGAAGGCCATTCCAATCCATATGCAAACAACAAGGAGTGCAACACCAATAACACTACCGATTGCCAATGATGCGCCTTTTCTGTAAACAAAGTATCCAAAGACTACAGCCAATGCAATAAAGAGCATTGAAGCCATTGCTGCTTCAGGAGAAGCTACAAATGTATTGGCAACGATGTTTACAAATGCCGCAATAACAAGCACGAGTGTCAACCACGAAAATACTGCAAAAAGCTTTTTTTCTGTTCTGCCAACATTTGCTTCAATAACTTGGCCAATAGATTTACCGTCATTTCTGATGGAAGAGAAAAGTGCTCCGAAGTCATGAACACCACCGAAGAAAATTCCTCCGATAACAATCCACAGCATAACCGGAACCCAGCCGAATGCAGCAGCTGCAATAGGGCCCGTAATAGGTCCTGCACCAGCGATTGAAGCAAAGTGATGGCCTAAGAGCACCGGAGCCTTTGCAGGCACATAGTCCACGCCATCTTCCATGTAATGAGCTGGGGTTTCCTTTGTCGGGTCAATTCCCCATGTTTTTGCCAACCATCTACCATATGTAAGATAAGCAACAATGAAAATTACGATAGAGGCCAACACCAATACTAATGAGTTCATATAAATCCTCCTTTGGAAATTTTTATTTTAAGGTCGATAGAAAGTTTCGACCTTAACGGCTTTTTTAGAGGGCACAACTATCTTTCCATGAAGATCTACAAGAATAAGGCGAACATCGACCCATCCCTTGAGTCCGAAGGCGTAGCTCTTTTGGTGCCTGAATCTTTTGACTACGTTTTCTATATTCTTGTCATCGACCGAATCGGCAACGATTATGCCAGTTATGATGGTCGACATATGGTCCTCCCTAAGTTTTACCATATCGTCTATGGAGGCTATCAGCATTTCTATGTAGGCATCAACAATATCTTCTGTAATCATATCAAAATGCTTCATGAAACAAAATTCGTCATTTTCCATTCCGTAGACTTTCACTTTCTTCGAGGCAAAATAACGTTCCGTTCGCAAGTGTGATTCGGCAAATAAGTCTATGCTATATCCAGCATATTCAAACGGCACGGTCATATCGAAATTGTTCATCAATCTTTTCTTCATAAGTTCCATATATTCCTGAAATAGCATAAATACACCCTGTCCTTTTAAATACCTAATTGGAATATTATCACACTGTCATTTTAGTCTTATTTCATTTATAAGAAACACATTACCGTTAAACTGCATTAAATCAGTTCCAAGATGCATATACGACAAGTGGAATGCATGATTTTGTAAAACTATTTCCAAAAAATCGAGTAGGAGGTCATTCATTAATTGAATGACCGACCTCTCACACCACCAGAGCGTACCGTTCGGTACTCGGCGGTTCATTAAGACAATCTGATTTTATGATACTGTAAAGATAAACTTTTATAATCACGACGCATTAATTTCTCATTCGTTATGGTTAGAT
>JAENWJ010000079.1 GCA_016649995.1 Peptostreptococcaceae bacterium | reverse complement strand
AGAGGTTTTTTCTCCAGTTATTGAAAAGGGAGAAGCTGATTTATTGGTATCCTTTGAAAAAATGGAAGCATTAAGATGGCTTGAATACCTGAGACCAGGCGGAAAAGTTGTCGTGAATGACCATGAAATCAACCCAATGCCTGTTATTATGGGAATGCAGGAATACTCTGAGAATATATTAGAAGAAATATGTAACGCGGCACCAACTAAAGTTATAAATGCGACAAAGGAAGCTGACAAACTTGGGAATGGCAAGGTTATGAATATGATTTTACTTGGTGCAACGGTTAAGCTTATGGGTCTTGAAAATATTAACTGGAAAAAAATTATTAAAGAAAATGTAAAACCTTCCTTCTTCGACATAAATGTCAAAGCGTTTGAAGCGGGGTATGCATTATGCTGAAAAACTTCGATGATTTGATTGCACTTATGAATGGGAATGCGGAAAAGAAAACAGTAGTTGTTGCAGGTGCGGATGATGAGCACACCCTTGAAGGGATTCATACTACGATGAAGGCGGGTCTCATCAAGGCGGTGCTTATTGGTAACAAAGATAAAATCAACATGATTATAAAAAATAAATGTTTTCAGATTGACTCCCCAATCATTAATGCCGAGGATGAACAGCAGACTGCGGAAATTGCGGTTTCCCTCATCAGAGAAGGTAAAGCGGATTTCCTTATGAAAGGGAAATTACAAACAGCGACACTTCTAAAAGAGGTTGTAAACAAAGAAACAGGCATAAACCAGGGTAAGGTTATGTCACATGTCGGCCTCTTTGAAATTCCAACGTATTATAAGCTTATTGTCATAACAGACGGGGGGATGATTTTAAATCCGGACCTTGCTCAAAAAAAAGCGATCCTGGAAAATGCGGTAGAAGCTTTGAGATGTCTTGGAATTGTAAGTCCTAAAGTCGCTGTTATGGCTGGTGCTGAGGTGGTGAATCCAAAAGCTCCGGAATCGGTCGAGGCGCTCAAATTAATGGAGCTATGTGAGACAGGAGAAATTAAAGATTGCTATGTTGAAGGCCCCATTTCCTACGATCTGGCTATGAGTAAAGAGGCAGCAATTATTAAAGGGTATGACAGTATAGTAGCGGGAGATGCTGACATATTGTTGATGCCATCCATGACGGCAGGAAATATGGTAGGCAAGTCCTTAACCATATCCGGAAATACCAAAATGGCAGGAATCATCATGGGCGCGAAAGTGCCAATTGTTCTGACATCGAGGAGCGCTTCTTCGGAAGAAAAGTATCTCTCACTGATGTTTGCCGCAGCAGTAACACGATAATTCGGAAGGGATGTGCATGAAATGAATCATAAAATTCTTGTTGTCAATACCGGCTCAACCACCACTAAATTTGCGGTATATGAAAATGATATGCCACTTATATCAAATAATATTTTGCATGATTCTGAGATTTTAAACAATTTTAGAAGCTCGAACGAGCAAGCAGAATACAGAAAGGGCATCATTGAGGAATCGCTTGAGGCCTCAGGCTTTGATTTGCATACCATTGATATTGTCATGTGTCGCGGTGGATTGATTATGTATCCTAAAATTACGACCGGAGCCTATGAGGTAAATGACGATTTATATGAAGCTTTGGGGAGAAACGATATTACTCAGAATCATGCTTCTCAGCTCAGTGGGCTGATTGGAAAGCATATCGCTGATTCGATAGAAAAAAATGCTTATATATATGATGCGGTAACTGCAGGAGACCTGACTGAAACTGCACAAGTCACAGGCTTTGAGGAGATAAAGCGGATTAGCATGTGTCATGTTTTGAATTCAAGAGCAATGGCAATAAAATATTCGAAATCAATCGGGATGCCATTTGAAAGCATGCGCCTTGTCATAGCGCATCTTGGAGGCGGCTGCTCGGTTTCGGTTTACCAGAGTGGTAAGATTATTGAATCCACAGGAGATGATGACGGAGCATTTTCACCAGAAAGATCGGGCAGCATTCCCTCTTTTAAATTGATTGAACTATGTTATTCGGGAAAATATACAAAAGAAGAAATGATCAAAAAGGTCAGAGGGAAGGGCGGAATGTATGCTTTGCTAGGGACAAGCGATTGCAGGGTGGTAGAGGAAATGATCGCTTCGGGGAATGAATATGCACGGCTGATTTTTCATGCCCTTGCATACCAGAACGCCAAAGCAATTGCATTAAATTCCATCGCATTGAAAGGGAAGATCGATGCAATTATACTTACAGGCGGAGCCGCTTATTCAAATGCACTGATAGATATGATCAGAGAGTATGTAAGCGCAATTGCACCGGTGGTTGTAATGCCGGGAGAAAACGAGATAGAAGCTTTAGCTCAAGGCGGAGCAAGACTGCTAAAAGGGGAAGAGAAGGCTAGAGAATACATTTGGCCTTCTGGATTCAAACATCAAACAAAGGAGGAAGAGAAATGCTTTCAAAAAAAATGACAGAACTTATTAGTAGCAATTCGATGATCAGGGCAATGTTTGAGGAAGGGAAAAAACTAAAAGCCATTTATGGTGAAAATAATGTCTTCGATTTTAGTTTAGGAAATCCAAATTTACCGCCACCGGCGGCGGTAAAAAAAGCTATAACAGAGGTAATGGAAGAATTTGAACCGACATACATTCATGGATATATGAACAATTCTGGATATGAATCGGTAAGGACTTCCATCGCGAATTCCATCAATAGCAAGTTTGGTACTGATTTTACCGGGAAAAACATAACCATGACTGTCGGAGCCGCTGGCGGATTAAACGTAATTTTGAAAACGTTAATTAATCCAGGAGATGAAGTTGTTGTATTCGCGCCGTTTTTCGGCGAATATAAAAATTATGCTTCGAATTATGATGCAAAACTGATTGTTGTACCGCCGAATGAGCCTTCGTTTCAACCGAATCTAAGCGAATTTGATCGATTAATTAGTCCGAAGACGAAGGCTGTTATTGTAAACACGCCAAACAATCCGACGGGAGTAGTTTATACTGAAGAGATTATTGTTCAACTTACTGAAATCATGAAGAAAAAGCAAATTGAATACAATATTGATATCTTCCTGATTTCAGACGAACCATATAGAGAATTGGTATATGAGGGTGATATCAAAGTGCCCTATATAACAAAATACTACGATAATACGGTTGTGGCTTACTCCTTTAGCAAATCTCTGTCTTTGCCGGGGGATAGAATCGGGTATCTGGTAATCCCGAATTGTATTGAAGACTTTGAAAATATGATAGCCGCCGCCAATATTGCTACAAGAATCCTAGGTTATGTTAATGCTCCTTCACTGATACAACTGGCAGTGGAGAAGTGCCTCGATGAAAAAGCAAATGTAGATTTCTACAAACGTAACCGTGACACCTTAGCTGACGGGCTGTCGAAAATCGGGTATACATACGTGAAGCCTGAAGGCGCATTTTACTTGTGGATGAAAACGCCGATTGATGACATAAAATTTTCAGAGATGGCCAAAAAACATTTACTACTGGTTGTGCCGGGGACAGCATTTGGCTGCCCGGGGTATGTAAGAATTGTGTATTGTGTATCACATGAGGTAATTTTAAATGCACTTCCAAAGTTTGAAGATCTATACAGGGAAATCGCTTTGGCGGATTAGGCAGTGAATATGTTTGATAAGGAGTATAGTATGAGTAAAAGAATTGGCAGCATTTTCCCGATGATTTTCTGTTTGTTAATTGGGGCAGTCTTTGTGTTGATCCTTTGCATTCCTCAGACCAGGTCTGTATTTAAAGAAGTTACCGCAATACATCCTTTCCTAATGGGGTTTGTTAAATTTTCGTTATTAGCAACAGTTGGCGAATTATTTGCTGCCCGCCTCGAAAAAAAATGCTGGCAATTTCCGAGAGGAGTTGTTGCAAAGTTTGTCGTTTGGGGTTTCTTTGGGATCGTTATTGCATTAATGTTCAAGGTCTATTCTGGAGGAGTCGCATTCATTATTCAATCTGGTATTATCGACGGAAAAGTCGGAGGCATTTGGTCAGCATTTTTGACTAGCTTGATTATGAATGCAACTTTCGGAATGGCTCTCATGATATCACATAAAGTAACCGACACAATGATTAATTTAAAGTGTGAAAAAAGACAGATATCAGTAGAAAACGTTATTTCTAGTATCGATTTTAAAACGCTTATGGGTTTTACTATTATGAAAACCATTCCCCTATTTTGGATACCGGTGCACACTATATGCTTCATGCTTCCAGGCGAATACCAAATAATGTTTGCAGCATTCCTTTCGATTGTTTTGGGGGTTATTTTAAGTCTGAAAAAGGGGTACTGATTCGAATTTCAGGCTAGACTTCCGAAAGATGCACTGGTTGAAATCGAAGTCATTGCCGTTGCAAAATATAATATGTTCTATTTGCGTGGTGAGGATTGCTATATTGATGTGTTAACTGATTTTGGCACCAATGCAATGAGCAGTAAACAATGCGCAGGTATCATGGTTGGAGATGATTATACGTACATTATAAGTTGCTGCAACTAAAAGGAGGTATTAAATTGGATAATAAAAAAATAATTTTAGTCATTAACCCTGGTTCTACATCGACTAAAGTTGCATTGTATAATGGAGAATGTGAAATTAATAACAAGAGTATAGAACATTCTTCAGAAATTATTACGAGATTTGCCAATATAAATGAACAACTTAATTTCAGAAAGGAAGCAGTAATTAGCTATCTCAAAGAAATGAATGTTGCAGTTTCGGAGCTATCTGCTATTGCCGCTAGGGGTGGTGTAATAGGAGAACTAGAAACTGGTGCATATTTGGTTGATAAAGATTTTGTAGAAGCATCTAAAAAACCATTGGCACCTCATGTATCAAATCTTGCTCCAATAATTGCTTTTGAATTGGCAAACGAAGTGGGAATAAATGCTTATGCATATGATATGGTATGTGGTTGTGGTACTCCAGAAGAGATCTTTACACTATCGGGTGTGCCTGAATTATCAAGACCATTTCTCACACATGTCCTAAATAGTAGAGCAACTTGCTTTGAACAAGCTAGCCGAGACAACTTAAATATAAGTGAAGCTACATATATTGTAACCCACATGGGAGGAGGCATTACAAGCAATTTAGTGGATGCTGGCAAAATTAAGGATATTGTAGCTGATGACGAAGGGACTATGTCACCCGAGAGATCAGGAGGAGTACCTAGTAGAAGGCTAGTTGAGTTATGTTTTTCAGGTAAATATTCAGAAAAACAAGTACAGACAATGCTAAAAGAGTGACCTCGAAAACTAAACACAAAAATTCAATGAATTTCATTTAATCCCATGAAAACGGGTTATAGAAAAGGTTCTGTTTAGAGATCCCTTAAATTTAGGCATAGCGAAGCTAGTCCATTGCAAAAGTGGACTAAATGAGGAATAATGTTTCGTTATTTAAGCAATGCTTTTTATGTTAAAAACTTTTAAAAAATCATAAGAACCGTTAGCTTTCATGAATGCAAGTT
>JAENWJ010000078.1 GCA_016649995.1 Peptostreptococcaceae bacterium | reverse complement strand
GGAGATGTATATAAGATAGGCGACCTTATCGCAATTCAATTGGAAAGCAAAATTAATCTTTAAATATTCGAGTCCAAATAAAGCCCTGGGAATCTGTTTCCCAGGGCTTTTACTAGTTTCTATATTAGTCTATATCTATCAAATTGTCCCCAAGGGGTTTTGTATATATGCTGTACTTATGCATGATTTCCATTGTAATACTCCCGATGGCGCAAGCTATTAGGGACGGAAAGAGGATTGCAAAGTTGTCTGTAAGCTCGGCAATCATTAAAGCCGCCGAAATAGGAGCCTCTGCAAAACCCGCAAACATAACTCCTATACCTATTATCGAATATGTATTGCTATTGAATATGAGGGTCGGAAAAAATCTTTCCAAAAGATTTCCATAAACAGCTCCGAAAGCCGCGCCAATGTAGAGCCCTGGAACGAACACCCCTCCGATTCCTCCGCTGCCAAGAGTCAAGAAGGTCGCAATCAATTTGGCCACAAAAAGCATCAATAGCAACTTCATTCCAAATTCACCTTCTACAATCCTTGGAATCGTATTAAATTCAATGTCGTATATGAGTGGAAAGTTGTATCCTATGATTCCAACAAGCCCTGCTCCGATTATGGGTTTCACCATTATCGGCAGTTTCAATTTTTTTTCGAAGAAAGCTTTCGTTACTTCAAGTCCTTTTATGTATATGAGCGCAACAAGGCTGGTCGCCACTCCAAGCAATATGTAAAAGACAATTTCACGATAATCCTTCAATCCATAGCTTCCTTTTATTATAAGAAAAGGTGTATGCCCTATCACAACCCTTCCTAAAAACGCAGCTGTTATGGATGAAATGAATATGGGTGTAAAATACTCAAAAAAATCTCTGTTCATAAGAACTTCCATCACAAATAGGGCCGCAAAAACCGGGGCATCGAAAACAGCCGACAAACTTCCTGCCACACCACACCCAATCATGATTCTAATCTTCTTGTCTGAAAAACCAGCCCTATATCCTATGTTGGATCCAATCGCCCCGCCCAAATGGACTATTGGGCCATGCCTCCCTGCCGACAAGCCGCTTGAAATGGTTATTATAGTCCCAAACATTTTTATCAGCACAGACTTCGGTTTCATTAGCATTCGATTTATGTATTTCAGCTCTTCTATTACCTCGGTAACGCCGCAACCTCTTTTATCGTCATCGATCAGGTACCTATTGATTAATCCTATGGCTACGCCCGCAAGCAACGGAATAAAAAAATACTTGGATTTGCCTATATTAACCGATTGAGAGAAGGTGTTGTACAAAATGAAATGGAGGGCGTCCAAGAGCCAATTGAACAAAATCCCTCCAAAGCCGGTCAAAAGACCGACTAAAAGAGCCAAAAGAGAAACCAAGAGTCTCTCGAATCGACCATTGTCATTTTTTTTGAAGGTTGTTTCTTTCATGGTCCCTTCATCTCTCTTATAAAAAATTTTTTCAAAAAAATGTTTAATATTATTTTTTGGGGTTATATATATAATATCTTAATCCCTACTCCCCTTAAAAATAATAGGGGCGGAATAATCCGCTCTTGTTATTCTTTTTTTTTTGAATCTTTTACTTAATCTATTCCTGAGTATATATGGATGTCATCAATTCTTCTGTATCCGCAGGGTCATGAAGAAAATATGAAAGCCCCATATTAGCAACTCTTCCCGATATACGGTAGGTATTGATGTCGTTTCTTGTCATGCCAACCGCACTCTTTGCATAATAAAGTATGTCAGGAAGGCTCATATCGGTTTTAATATATTGGAACATTGTGTTTGCAACCACAGGCAATTTGAAGCTCAATATGTTCTTAGCCGCTGATTTCAAGAATTCCTGCTGAGCCTCTATTCTCCCTAGGTCTCCGTTTTGATATCCCGCTCCGTCATTGTTTTTCCTAAACCTTAGATATTCGATTGCATTGTCTCCGCGAAGAGTCTGCACTCCCTCTTCAAAATGTATGTGCAATTCGGGTTCAGCATAAATATCATCGTAATCCATTTTTATAGGCACATTAACTTCTACGCCACCTATTGAATCAACGATTCTCTCAATCCCTGAATAGGTCACCTTTACATATTCATGCACAGGTACATTGAGTATATCAGAAACTGCAGCCATAACCTGCTGTGCTCCACCATGACCATAGGCTGCATTTATTTTTTTCTGGTCAGCATCGTCATAGCCGCTCCTATAATAATAGGTATCTCTTGGAATCGAAACTATATCCAGTTTGCCATTGTCCGGATCAAAGCTGGCCAGCATGATAGTATCGGTTCTGTATCCTTCTAGTCCCAAAAGAAGCACATTAACGCGCCTGCTTGCCTTTACCGCTTTCTCCAAAGGCGTTTCTGCATCGACATCAGTTTCCGTATTATTTGAATAGATGGATTCTTCCGTATTTTCCTCCACCTCTGCGCTCGATGTCGGGTCATAGTATTTGATGAACGCAAATGTACCCGATCCTATCAATGTCGTAAAACAAAGAAATGCCACAGCAAATACTTTAAAAAATGTTTTCATATATATCACTCCATAGTCTCAAAAACTTTATTTCGATTATTTGAACGCCGCCCACACTTAAGTGAGCCTTTTCAATTCTAACATACATTATAATTCGGTTTGCATAAAAAAACTTTACAATTCTGTTACCATTGCGCAAAAACAAAAAACATCATACCAATTCAATCTTATTCTATCATACACAAAGAAATTTATGTGCATATTTTTACCCCAACAGCCATACCGCACTATCAGGGCAATTAATTAAACTTTAAAGATCAAAAACTTTCGCTATAGCATGAACCGCTTTTATTTTGTCTTTTGGGTTTATTGTATAGGATATCCTTATTTCCGAGGTCGTAACCTGCTTGAATTCTATGTCGTTCTCGGCAAGAATTTTAAACATTTTTGCCGCTACTCCGGAATGACTTCTCATTCCATTTCCTACTACAGACAGCTTTGTAATCTCTTCGTCAATTTCGGCCGCAACTCCACCTGTTTCTTCTTCAAATACTCCAATAACTTCCCGTATTGCATTTAAATCTTCTTTGTTCGCCGTAAAGGAAATATTTATGAAATTGTCATAAGGCGCCGTTTGGCTTATCATGTCAATATTTACATCCCTCTCTGCAAGTTTCTCAAAAAGTCCTGAAACGGCTTTTGAAGAATATGGTATTCCGTTGATGGTAATCATAATATCGTCATCGCTAACCGACAATCCCGTTATCACTTTTTCTTCCATACTCGCATCATACTCCTTTATATAGGTTCCCGGACGTTCCTCCGTACTCAAGGCGACATAGATGGGAACTCCGAATTTCTGCCCTATTTCAACAGAACGCGGTTGCATGACTCCTGCTCCCAAACTCGCCATTTCCAGCATTTCTTCGTAGCTGATTGTCTCAAGCTTTTTGGCCTCAGTATATAGCCTCGGATCCACAGTGTAAATGCCTTCGACATCTGTATAAATTTCACAACTACACGATAGTTTCGCCGCCAGCGCCACAGCCGTGGTATCCGAACCACCCCGTCCCAGCGTCGTTATATTGCCTTTTTCGTTGACTCCCTGGAAACCGGCTACAACTACTATATTTCCATTGTCTAATTCTTCTTTTACATTTGATATTTCAATGTCTGTGATTCTCGCTTTGGTGTGTCGTCCCCCCGTGTGGATTCCTGCCTGGAATCCCGTCATGGATATCGCCTCGAATCCAAGCTCCTTCAATGCAATTGCAAGAAGCGAACTCGATATTTGTTCACCTGTCGACATCAGCATATCCATTTCTCTTTTTGAAGGATTATCCGAAATCTCCTTTGCCATTTCAACCAACATATTTGTCGTTTTGCCCATTGCCGAAACAACTACCACTATCCGGTCTCCATTTTCCCGCCTTTTGGCGACACGCCTTGCTACATTTTTAATTTTTTCTGTCGTCCCAACGGAACTGCCTCCGTATTTCTGAACTACAAGTGCCATATCATGATGCCTCCCTTCCTATATGATATCGTTTCTTATCAAATCATCCAATGTCTCTCTTTTGACAGTCACTCTCGATTTCCCTTTCGATACAAAAACTACCGCAGGTCTCCCCAGCCTGTTGTAGTTGCTTGACATTGAATAGTTATATGCTCCAGTTGTAAATACAACTATCAGATCGCCTTTTTTTACTGTTGGAAACTCAATATCGCGTATGATTACATCGCCCGACTCGCAACACTTGCCGGCAATCGTATACCTTTCTGATTGAGGGTCTCTCATTCTGTTAGCCAGCGCGGCCTCGTACCTGGCATCATAAAGAGCTGTTCTCGGATTGTCAGCCATACCTCCATCAACAAAAATATAATTTCTGCCTCCATAGGTTTCCTTTACCCCGCCAACACTATAAAGTGTTATTCCGGCATTACCGACTATTGCCCTTCCCGGTTCAATCATTACCTTTTTTACAGCCAAATCATTGCGTTCGATTTTTGATTCAATATGTTTGACCAATTTGCTCAAGAAATCCGAAAGCTTAATAGGACTGTCCTCTCCGGAATAATAAACTCCAAAACCTCCTCCTAGATTTAGCTCCTCGGCTTTATATCCAGTTCTCTCCTCTACAACCTTTATGAAATCAGTCATTACCGACACGGCCTCAAAAAACGGATCCTCGTCATTGATTTGAGAGCCTATATGGCAATGGAATCCATGAAGATTGATAGCCGGACTATCCAAAATCCTTTCGATTATTTCAAAAATTTTTCTTCCATATATAGATTCCCCAAACTTGGAATCGTGTTTCGATGTCTGGATATACTGATGGGTATGGGCTGTAACACCCGGATTCAGTCTTACAAGCGCATCCGCCTTAACTCCCTTTGACATAGCAATTCGCTCTAAGGCCTCCACTTCATCCATATTGTCTACGACAATTCTTCCTATACCCTCCGAAACGGCCATCTCAATTTCCATGTCTGTTTTGTTGTTTCCATGCAGATATATGTTTTCTCTCGGAAAATCCGACCTTATAATCGTATGGAGTTCTCCCGCGGACACTGCATCTATTCCTATGCCCTCTTCCATTGCTATGCGGCACATTGCCATATTCAAGAAGGCCTTCGATGCATAAATCACCCGGCAATCCAGTTTTTCTGAAACAAAGTGTTCCCTAAAAAGGTTCATATTGTCCCTTACTAGATTTTCATCTATAACATATAAAGGAGTACCATGGGTCTTCGCCAATTCAACGGCATCGCAACCGCCTATTTCCAAATGGTTCTTCGCATTCATTTTCATTGTTCCAAATAATTTCAAAGCAACACCCCCCATGTTAAGATGATTTTACTGCGTTCTGCCAAATACACAAAAAATGCCATGAGCAAGGCTACATGACATCCATCATTTTCAACCCTGCAAATCAGCGCCTCATCAATACAAATGCATTGATGACAGTGGCATGCCTATTTGACATGTCCCCAACATGCGGAACCGCTCAGGCCAATTCCACACATTTCGGCGGTTGCACCTTTCATGACGCCAAGCCTGACAAAACAGCTGACACTACTCATTACACCCGCACCTCTAACTCACAATAGAAGCTCATATATTCATTTATTCATATAGCTTACAGCATGCATGGCGTGTTGTCAACATGCGCACGATTGTTTCTTTGTTT
>JAENWJ010000077.1 GCA_016649995.1 Peptostreptococcaceae bacterium | reverse complement strand
CGGAAATCATCTGCCATATTCCTAATAAACAGGCAATCGAAAACCATGTGATTTTTCTATTTTTTGATGTAATAGAATCCCTCATCAGGCACCTTGCCTCCAATTTCCTGTGGTGAAAACTCGTAAAGAATGTCTAAATACTTTTCTACAGTTTCTTTAACATCGTATGATTTTCCAAGACGTATGTTGCTCTTTGGTATTGCCTTTACAGCCATCGGAGCAGTCATTCCTATTTCATACTTTTCAACCAGCGCACCGGCTTCTTCAAGGTTCTCGTTTACCCATATGCATGATGCATTGTACTCGTCCAGAAAAGCCTCAATGACTTCCGGCCGCTCTTCTATCAAATCTTTTCTTGCCACTAGGCAACCCTGCGGGAATTCCATGCCCGCGGCCTCCTCCCATGATTCTTGGAGGTTTATTGCCACTTTGAGATCCGGGTTCTTCATTTGAACCATGGTAACCATGGGCTCAGGCAAAAGACCCAAAGTTTTTTCACCGGCAATCATCATTTGAGACAATTCAATATGACTGGCCATATATTCAATGGTCACATCTTCCTCAGTAAGACCATTTTCTGCCATGAGGTATCTGAAAACCACATCCGGCGAAGACCCTTTTGCAAATAGTGTTACTGTTTTGCCTTTCAGGTCTTCCCAAGATGAAACCGTTTCCCCGTTTTCAACAAGGTACAGAACTCCCCATGTATTTATTCCAACGAGCTGGTAATCGACACCCTTATTGTAAAGCATTGCGGCCACATTGGTCGGAAGGACAGCTATATCGGTTTCATTTTTCAAAACCTTGGCTACAAGTATTTCGGGGCTACCGACTATCTCGTACTCACTCGTAACGCTTTCCCCCAAAACGGGATTATCTTCCATGATTTTAACCATTCCAACGCCACTAGGACCCTTAATGCTTCCAACCCTTAGCGTAATTGGCTCGTAGGACACTTCCTCTGCCTCCGGCTCTTCAACACTCTCCACAGGCTTTTCTGCTGTACACCCCTGGAGCAAAAGCAAAACCATCAATATAACCCAAAATATTTTTTTCATTTTTATTCCCCTCTTTCTGAATCCATTATATATTTTTTTGAAAATAAACACAAAAAGAAAAAGCGGGTTCATATGAACCCGCTTTCACATTCTTACTTTTCTTTGTTATACTTTTTCCTGCCTTTATAGTGGGTATGCAGTACTTCATGTGCTATATGGCTATTTGGCTCGCCCAGGAATTCTTCGTAAAGTCTTGTTATGGAAGGATTCTTGTGGGATTTTCTTATTTCGAGCGATGCATCTTCGCTATAAAGAGCCTTTGCTCTTTCAAGGCGAATGTCAATGCCAATTCTGGCGCTGGCAGAAACATGAGGTTGTCCGCCTCCGTTTACGCAGCCGCCGTCGCAGCCCATTATTTCAATGAAGTGGTAATCCGCTTCACCGGCTTTAATCATTTCCATTATTTTTCTGGCTCCTGCAGCGCTATGCGTAATAGCCGCCTTAACGGTAAGCTCTCCGATTTTAACTTCGGCTTCACGGATTCTCGCTTCGCCACGAAGAGCAGTGTAATCAATCTCCTTAAGGTCTTCGCCTGTCAAAACATCGGCAACGGTTCTTAGAGCAGCTTCCATAACTCCGCCTGTTGCGCCAAAGATAACAGCTGCGCCAGAATAGTCTCCGTAGTATTCATCGAATACTCCATCAGGAACATTGTTGAAATCTATAGATGCCTGCTTGATCATCTTCCCAAGCTCTCTAGTTGTAATTACGGTATCAACGTCTAGATATCCGTCTCGACCCATTTCCTCGCGCTTACACTCGTATTTCTTAGCAGTACAAGGCATTACGGACACTACAAATATCTTTTTAGGATCTATGTTGTTCATCTCTGCATAATGAGTTTTCATAAGCGCCCCGAACATCTGGTGAGGCGACTTGCAGCTTGAAAGATGATCCAAAAGATCAGGATAGTTGAGTTCTATAAAGTTTATCCATCCCGGAGAACAAGAAGTAATCATCGGCAGCTTACCACCGTTTGTGATTCTTCCTATGAGCTCAGTTCCTTCCTCAAGTATTGTAAGGTCGGCTGCAAAGTTAGTGTCAAACACTTTGTCAAAGCCCATCATGTGAAGGGATGTAGCCAACTTAGGAGTAACATTTGTACCTATAGGATTGTCAAAGAGTTCTCCAAGCGCCGCTCTAACAGCCGGAGCAGATTGTACAATGACATGCATATCCGGATTGTCGATTGCTTCCCATACATCATTGATGTTGGATTTTTCCCTAAGAGCCGCAACCGGGCAAGCGTTTACGCATTGGCCGCAATAGATGCATGGCATTTCAGTCAAGCTCGAATTGAAGGCCGGGCTTACTTCCGTGTTGAATCCCCTGTTTGTAAACTCGAGTATTCCTATTTCCTGAACATTCTTGCAGGTAGCGATACATCTTCCGCAGAGTATGCATTTGCTTGTATCTCTTACAATTGAAGGAGAAAAATTATCGATTGTCGGAGTTCTTTTCGCTCCCTCGTAGGATACTTCCTTAATGCCAAGCTCTTCAGTAAGCTTTTGAAGCTCGCAAGTCCCGTTTCTGTCGCAAACCAGGCACTCCTGATTATGGTTTGCAAGAATGAGTTCTACAACCATTTTTCTTGCATCTCTAACACGTTTTGTATTTGTTTTTACAACCATTCCTTCAGAAATTGGTGTTGTACATGCAGTCAGAAGAGCTCTGGCTCTCTCAACTTCAACAACACACACCCTGCAGGCGCCAATCTCGTTAACGCCTTCCAGGTAGCAAAGGGTTGGAATATGGATTCCAATCTCTCTGGCCGCTTGAAGAACAGTATAGTTTTTTGGTGCCTGCACCTCGACACCATTTATAGTTAAAGTAACTTTTTCCACCTTTTACACCTCTCTTTTAATTTGTGAGTTTAGACGAAGCTTATCTCTTTATAATTGCATCTACAGGACAAGCTTCCATACATGCTCCGCACTTAATACAATTGTCGGAATCTATAACATGAAGCTTTTTGACTTCTCCGCTTATGCAGTTTACCGGGCAGTTTCTAGCACACTTCGTACAGCCTATGCAAGCATCCGTTATATAGTAAGTCAACAGATTCTTGCAGACTCCTGCCGGGCACTTCTTATCTCTGATATGAGCTTCATACTCATCCCTGAAGTATCTTATAGTTGATATTACAGGGTTCGGAGCTGTTTGTCCTAAACCACAAAGAGCTGAATCCTTGATGGTGTATGCAAGTTTTTCAAGTTTCTCGATATCGCCTTCTTCACCTTGGCCGCTCGTGATTTTTACAAGCATTTCAAGCATTCTCTTCGTTCCTTCACGGCAAGGAGTACATTTTCCGCAGGACTCGTCAACTGTAAAATCAAGGAAGAATCTTGCTATGTCAACCATGCAGTTATCTTCATCCAAAACAATCATTCCACCTGAACCCATCATTGAACCAAGGGCAATCAAATTATCGTAGTCAAGCGGCTGGTCTAGATGTTCATAGGTTATGCAACCGCCGGAAGGTCCGCCTGTTTGTACAGCCTTGAACTTCTTGCCATTGGGAATTCCTCCGCCAATGTCATAAATAACTTCTCTAAGAGTTGTTCCCATAGGAATCTCAATTAATCCTGTGTTATTTATTTTTCCACCCAATGCGAACACCTTGGTTCCTTTGGATTTTTCTGTTCCTATGGATGCAAACCACTCCGCTCCATTAAGAATGATTTGCGGTATGTTTGCCAATGTCTCAACATTGTTGATTATTGTCGGTTTCTGCCACAAACCTTTGTTTGCCGGGAAGGGTGGCTTAGGTCTTGGCATTCCCCTAAAACCTTCGATTGATTGCAGCAATGCCGTTTCTTCACCGCATACGAATGCTCCGGCTCCAAGACGGATTTCCAAGTCGAAATCGAATCCTGTTCCGAATATGTCTTTTCCGAGTAGTCCATTCTCTTTTGCTTGACCTATAGCTATTTCAAGACGATGAACAGCTATAGGGTATTCAGCTCTTATATATACATATCCTTGGGAAGATCCTATTGCGTATCCTGCAATAGCCATTGCTTCGATTATTGCATGTGGATCACCCTCAAGTACACTCCTGTCCATAAACGCTCCCGGGTCTCCCTCGTCGGCGTTGCATATCATGTACTTTTGGTCGCCTTTAGCGCCTGCTGCGAAGCTCCACTTTACTCCTGTGGGAAATCCACCGCCACCACGGCCTCTAAGGCCAGACTGCTTCATGATGTTTATAACATCCGCCGGCTCCATCTCAGTCAATACTTTTCCGAGAGCCGCATATCCATCCATAGCGATATATTCTTCGATGTTTTCGGGATCAATTACCCCACAGTTTCTAAGAACTCTACGCACTTGCTTTTTATAAAACTCAACTTCATTAATGGATTTCACTTGATCAGAATCTTCCTCGATGGATTCGTAGTACAAGAGGTCCTTTACTATTCTACCCTTAAGCAAGTGTTCCTCAGTTATTGTTTTTGCGTCTTCCTCTTTTACATGTGCGTAAAAAGAGCCTTCCGGATAAACAACAACTACCGGGCCCACTTCACAAAGTCCGAAGCAACCCGTTCTGATTACTTTAACTTCTTTCTCCAATCCGTTTTTCTTGATTTCCTCGTGGAACCTTGCTTCTATCTTGTCCGATCCAGAAGAAGTACAGCCTGTTCCACCGCAAATCAATACATGCGATCTATACAATTCCATTTCCTTACCTCCCAATATCGTAATTTTTTCGAGTTCTATGCTTTTTTAGCTCCGATTGTATATTCGCTAACCACTTTACCATTTACAATATGGTCGGCAATAACCTTGCGTGCTTTTTCAGGCGTCATTTCAATATATGTAACCTTTTCGCCGGTTTCATTGTAAACCTCTACGATAGGCTCAAGTACACAAACGCCTATACAACCGGTTTGAACAACTTCAACATCATTAAGATTCCTTTTTTTGATCTCTTCTACCAATGCAAGTAAAACAGGTCTTGCTCCGGCGGCGATTCCGCA
The DNA here is from genome assembly GCA_016649995.1 of Peptostreptococcaceae bacterium. Lineage (NCBI taxonomy): Bacteria > Bacillati > Bacillota > Clostridia > Peptostreptococcales > Peptostreptococcaceae > Peptostreptococcaceae bacterium. Next base: position 795 of record JAENWJ010000077.1, on the reverse strand, counting down.
GGTTGCCATGCCGACAACAATCCTTGTATTTTTTTTCCCTCTAAGATCAATTTTATTTTTTGCTTCGTCTCTGATCTTTGCCAATTCAGCTAAACTTTTCATGTTATCCCTCCTTGTCAATTCGCCTTTATTTATATTCTTTCAAAATGCCGGTGATTTGACCCGGCTCCAATCTTCCGTAAACCTTATCGTTGATGACCATAACAGGCGCCAAGCCGCAGCATCCGAGGCATCTTGTTGCTTCTAATGTGAATTTGCCATCTTCAGATGTTTCCCCAACCTTAATTCCAATCTCTGTTTCAAGACGGTCAAGAATATTCTGCGCACCTTTTACATAGCAGGCAGTTCCCAAACACAATCCAATAACATACTCGCCCTTTGGCACCAGCGAAAAACGTGAATAAAATGTCACAACACCGTAGATTTCCGCAAGCGATATATCAAGCTTTTCGGAAATAATTGTTTGCACTTCGATTGGAAGCGCTCCAAAAATGCCTTGCGCTTCATGCAGTATCGGCATCAAAGCACCCTTGCGGTCTTTGTTGGCTTCAATTGCTTGATCCAACTTGGCAAAATTCTTTTCTGTCAAAATGTCTTTCATAACTTTCTTTTCCATTTTACCTCCCCTTTTCTCACATATATACTTACTAATTAACTCAACTTTCGCACTTAAATTCACCCAGCAATACTTTGATATAACTGGGTTGAGCATCAATCCATTGTAATACTTGACTTGAAATATCTACTTTCATAGCTTTTTTAGTCGTATTTTTAAAATCTATTAAGAAAGACATT
>JAENWJ010000076.1 GCA_016649995.1 Peptostreptococcaceae bacterium | reverse complement strand
TCCAAGGTTTCAACCCCGATGGCATCAAGCATTGCCCTTTCATCTTTATCTGTATTTGGGATATATGGAAACATGCTATTCCTCCTCGCTAATATGAGCCTCGTATTCGGCTGAATCCATCAACTCGTCAAGCTCTGACAGGTCCGCGATTTCTATTTTTACTATCCAGTTTTCGTAGCAGTCAACATTTATTAGCCCAGGTTCGTCCTCAAGTGATTCATTGATTTCTATTACGGTTCCTCCTACAGGAAGGTAGGTATCCGATGCCGCCTTTACTGATTCGATAGCCCCAAAAGCCTCTCCTCTGTCAAACGATTCTTCTTCCTCCGGCAAATCAACAAATACGATGTCTCCCAAGGCATGTTGGGCGTAATCCGAAATGCCTATTGTACCAACATTCCCCTTTACGCTGATCCATTCGTGCTCCTTCGTGTAGTAATACCCCTCCATAATTTTCATAACTATTTCCTCCTTGGATTTTTTATGGGTTAGCTTGTCATGTTTACAATTTGCCTTGTCGCAAGTCTTCGGTTTTATGATTATTTCTTGTATTTCTTTTGATAAAAACGTTTGCTAATTATTTCGGCAGCAACCTTTTTCTTTCTTATTCCAATATCTATCGTTCCGCCCATAGTTGCATATTCTGCGCTTATTAGCCCTAGCCCTATACTTTTCTTGAGCGTAGGAGAATAATAACCGGTAGTAACATACCCAATCTCCTTATCTCCAGATAATATTTTATATTCATGTCTCGGAATGCCTCTTCCCTTCATTTCAAAACCTACCGTCTTTCGTTTAAGCCCGTCCTCTTTCTGTTTTGCAAGGGCATCCCTTCCAATAAAATCAGTATCAAGTTTTACGAAATATCCAAGTCCCGCTTCGAGTGGCGAAATGTCAGCTCCGAGTTCGTTTCCATAAAGCGGAAGTGCCGCTTCAAACCTCAATGTATCTCTGCATCCCAGTCCTACAGGTTTTAATCCGTCAACAGCTCCAACCTCAAAAAGCTTTTCCCATATGTAAACCGCTTTATCCGGTTTGACATAGACTTCAAATCCATCCTCCCCTGTATACCCGGTTCTCGAAATGAGACAATTCACCCCTGCTATTTCAATATCTCTGGCGCAATAGAAAAAACCAACTTCATCTAAGTTCTTATCCGTAAGCTTTTGAAGTATTGTTTGAGCATGCGGTCCTTGAATCGCCAATTCTGCCGTTTCGTTAGAAAGGTCTGTAAACACCATGTCATAGCCTTGACTCTGCTTAATCATCCATGCGATATCCTTTTCGACATTTCCGGCATTTATTACTATGAAATAATAATCTTCAGCAAATCTATACACCAGAAGGTCATCAACAATGCCTCCATCTTCATAGCACATCATCGCATAAAGAATTTTGTTGTCTTCGAGCAAAGAAACATCATTGGTCACAAGGTTTTGCACAAACTTGAAAGCATCGGGCCCCTTGACAGTCACCTCTCCCATATGTGAAACATCGAAAAGCCCTGCGGCATTTCTTACGGCCTCGTGTTCCGGAATGAGCCCCTCGAACTCCACAGGAAGAGCCCAGCCCGAATAGTCGACCACCTTGCCCCCATACTTTTCAAAGACATCGAAAAGTGGCGTTTTCCTTGAATTAGTTAAATCCATACATAACCCTCCTTTATTATTGTGCAGTGCTCAACTTGCAGCTTTTCATGATACTTGTCTCTAACATCAATCTTTTCATCTTTTTCTTTATTTTTTTTGCTTGCTACTAACGAAACTTTTGTGTTCTGTTTTTATCATTTGCTTTCTACTTTCTACTTTCTACTTTCTACTTTCCTCTTTCCACTTTCTTATACCCAAATCCATTGGTGCTGCAACTACTTTATACTTTTGCTTTAGATAATTTTCAGTTGCATTCTACAATCCTCCACTCTCAAAAAAACAAAAACAGAGAGCGCCTATACCTGCGCCTCTGTTCTTTTACCTGAGAGTTTTTTGTTTCCTGTTTTGCCCCTTCGGTGCCGCCTGTAGCGGTCTCTCCAGAGTCTCGTCCGTCAGCGGTCATCTTTGTTTCTCATACAAAACAACTCCCGCCATCATCATCCGATACCATTATTCACTTTTCATTTATATTATACTTGTCTTCATCTCTAACTTTCAACAATTGATAATATTATGTCAGATAATTCAATCTATTGATTCCCCGGAAGAGGGTATTTAAGCCATTTTAAGCATTCTCAATATGAGTTTTTATTTAAAATCTAATCGCTTCGAGACACATATTGTTATATTAATAATTTTTATGAGAAGTATATTGTATACGATGAATTTCCATGCTATAATGATTTTAGTTTTTCTACTGCATACAATTGTTTTTCAAATAGACACAGAAAGGTGCGATTACATGTCAAGCAAATATCTATTGATCGACAAAGAAATTCTTCCAGATATCTTTGAAAGAGTCATAACGGCAAAAAGGCTTATCCAAACCGGGCAAGTCAAGGGGATAACAGGCGCAGTAAAAGCCGTCGACATAAGCAGAAGCTCCTTCTACAAGTACAAGGATTATGTGTTCACTTTTTCGGAAAGGGCCGATGGAAAAAAAGTGACCATAGCAGTGCTTCTTTCACACGAAGCCGGAATCTTGTCAAATATTTTAAACAAGATTGCAGAATGCAAGGGAAATATATTGACGATAAACCAAAACATACCAATAAATCAAGTCGCCAATGTTACTCTCACATTCGATATCAATCAAATGGAAATGGAATTCGACGAACTGACTGAGCAGATAAGAAAAATGGACGGCGTCATAAAACTGAACTTGTTGGCAATGGAATAGAAACGGAGGATACAGATGAATAATATAAAGATAGCAATACTCGGAGTAGGAAATGTAGGATCAGGTGTATGGAAAATACTCCACAAGAATCAAAGAAAGGTTGACTCGTATCTCGGCAGAAGCATAGATATAAAGAAGGTTCTGGTAAACAATGTAAACAAGAAAAGGGATATCGATATCCCTGCCGATATTCTTACAGAAGACTTTGCGGAGATACTCGAAAACAAGGATATACAGGTTGTAGTAGAACTAATCGGTGGTCTTGAGCCCGCCTACAGCTACATAAAGGCAGCTCTCAAAAACAAAAAACATGTTGTTACCGCCAACAAGGCCGTAATAGCAACCTACGGAAAAGAGCTTCGCGAATTAGCCGATGAGAATGAAGTAGAAATAAGATACGAGGCCAGCGTTGGGGGCGGCATACCAATAATAAACACTTTGATTCAAAGCCTTTCGGCCAATAAGTTCGACGAAATTATTGGTATAGTGAACGGCACCACAAACTATATACTGACACAGATGACTGCAGAGGGAATGGATTTTGACGAGGCGCTTAAACTGGCTCAGGAAAAAGGCTTTGCCGAAAGCGACCCAACTTCGGACATTGAGGGCGAGGACGCCGCTTTCAAGCTTTCCATTTTAAGCTATATAGCCTTCGGAATCGAAGTTTCTCCCCAGGATATCCCGCGGGAAGGGATATCCAAGATATCAAGGGAAGACATTGAATACGCAAAGCAATTGGGCTACACAATCAAACTTCTGGCAACCGCAAGAAAAAACGAGAAGACCTTCGAGTGCCATGTGCACCCTGTGCTGCTTAAGAAGGATCATCCCCTTTCAAGCGTCAACAACGAATTTAACGCATTGTACGTTAGAGGGAATGCGGTTGGAGAATTGATGCTCTATGGAAAAGGTGCAGGATCGATGCCCACGGGAAGCGCCGTTCTTGGAGATGTAATGGAAATAGGAAAACGCATATCTGAAAAACCGTCAGTATCCCATGCCAATAAAAATGAGTACATATCTTCTCTTGAATCAGTAGGAGAGGGTCTGAGTGAATACTATATCAGGTTCCAGGTAAAGGATCAGCCCGGAGTGTTGGGAAATATAGCTACAATCATGGGCGAATATGGAATAAGTCTCCAGTCAGTAGTGCAAAGGGGCAAGCCCGGAGAGAAATTAGTTCCGCTTGTTTTCATAACCCACGAAGTGAGTAGAAAAAACCTAAACAGCGCTCTTGAAAAAATAAAAGCTTCCGATGCAATTGAAGAAGTTGCTTCAATAATAAAGGTCAGAAGATAATAAAAAGTGGAAAGTAGCAAGTAGTAAGTAGTAAGTAGTAAGTAGTAAGTAGTAAGTAGTAAGTAGTAAGTAGAAAAAAAGATTTAAAAACAAAAGAAAAAACAATAACCTATCATTTTGAACTTAAGTACTTTGCATTTGTTTCCACTTGCTACTTTCTTCTTGAAACTTAAAAGCCAACCCCAAGAAATTTCTCTCCCGGGGTTGGTTTTTTATTTGTTACATTTCAAGTTCTTCTTGGAACGGTTTTATTGAATCTTCCAGATAATCCTCGATTACGTTTTGAATGTTTTCATCTTTTAGGATTACCGATATTTCAATTCTTCGGTTTTGAGCCCTTGCCGCATCGGATGAACCCGCTGCTATCGGTCTAAATTCGGAATATGCGCTAGCCGCAAAGTATCTTCCGTATTGATTCTCCAGAGTGGGATTCACACCCATCATATAGTTAAGCACCGCAGACGCCCTTTTAGATGAAAGATCCCTGTTGTACTCAGAGGAACCCAGATTGTCCGTATGGCCCTGAATGCTTATTGCATCAATGTTAGCCCTTGTACCCGAATCTTTCAATACATTTTCAAATGCCTCCGCCAGCTTGCCAAGAACTTGCTGGCCTTCCGGTTTTATATCGTATTTGTTATAGTCGAATACCAATCCTTCGTTAATGACAATATTCCCGTTGTCGGCGATTGAAACAAGTTCCTGTCCGGATTGATTTTCAATCCCAAGCTCCTCTTCAATTGATGTCTTGACCTTGGTTAATACATCAAGCCTTAGAAGCGCTATGCCTTGAAGTTTGGACCTTAGGTCTCCCAATTCTTGATTGCTTGCCGCAATTATTTCCCTTTGGTCTTCAATCTGCTGTTCCGAGAGCTTAAGGGCAATTTCTCCATCCTCTACTTCCGCAAGAACATCGTCCAAATCATCCTTCAAAAGCCTTAGCTTCTTCTCCGCTCGGCTTATTTGTATGTTTGATGCCTCAAGCCTGCTCTGGGTATCTATAAGTTGCTCTTTAGCGAACTCCAGGTTCTTTCCTGTAATGATATTCTGTATAAAAGCCAACAGCATCAAGAAGAAAAGTATCAGAGCGATTGTTGAAATCATGTCGGTGAAGGCCGGCCAAAAGTTATCTTCTTCATCGTTTTTTTTAAAATTCCTTTTTCTTATTGCTTGCATGATTTGCCCGCCTCCCATCTATTTGCCGCTTGCCACCCTCAAGGTGTCAACCGTTTCCTTCAGTTCATCTGTATTCTTTTTCATGTCGTCCGAAAAATCCGAAAAACTAAGGCTCATCCTTTGAATGTTGTTTTTAAGATGATAGTTGAATTCCGAAAAATCCCTCGTGTTTTCCGAAAAATTATTCAGTGATTTATCGAACTTATCTACCGCCCCATAAAGAGCTTCTGCGGATTGTCCTATACCATCAGTTGCCGTAAGTATCCTGTACCCAACCTCTCCAGCCAAGTCCCTGAAGCTTTTTTCCACTTTTTCTCCGAATCCGTCTATTGCACTTTGCATACGATCGTTCGCTTTCATTATTTCCGTTTCCGGGCGCTTTATCAAAACCTTGCCAAGGCCGTTGTCAAGAAATTCCTCAATTTCAACCATCAGCTCCATTCTTGAGTCTTCAACAGAATAGAATACATTTGTTACGGTTATTATAACCGAAGACACAATGCCGAAAAGGGAAGTAACAAATGCTACCGACATTCCCTTTACTGAATTAATTAACCCATCTACGATTGAATCAACATTCTCTAGTGCCTGGCCACTACCATTCAATGTGAGAAGCTCAACCAATTTTCCTATTGAAAGAGTCAGTCCGTAGAATGTCCCAAGCAAACCTAAAATAATCATCAGAGAAACCGATTTTTTTACGAAACGCTCTCCCAGCTGAAGTTTCTTTAAATCAAAGTTGAAATTCTTCTCTATTATTGCCTGCGTGTTTACGGTGTCCGGATTTCTAGACGCCGCCGCTCTGAAATCATCGACAATATGATTTAATACTTCATTGTCAAACTTTGGATTGTCAAAAGATTTATTGATTCCGAAATCCTTTGCCAAGGCCTTGTATTTCCTTTTCACTGTTACTGATGACGCAAACGCAAAGATCAATATGCCAATTATAGCCACTACGATTACTATGGCCACTGGATTAAGTTGTCCTGTAAAATTTAACATGTTTTTTTCCTCCTTGAATGTTTGATATACATATCTTACCACCGTAAAGACACAAATAATTATTTATGAATCGATTGTAACCGTATGTTTCAATTTTGTAATAGAT
>JAENWJ010000075.1 GCA_016649995.1 Peptostreptococcaceae bacterium | reverse complement strand
TTCTGCACCATATTGTATGCACCTATTCACCCTGCTGATTGTAGCCGTACTGGCGCCTGTTATTTTCTCTATCTCATGGTAAGTATTTTTGTCATTCAAAAGCTTGGCCACTTGAAGCCTTTGGGATATCGATTGCAGTTCCTTGATTGTACATATGTCCTCAAAAAACCGATAGCATTCCTCCCTGTTTTCCAAAAGAAGTATTGCATCATACAATTCATCCATGTATGTGTTTGAAAGCTTAGAATCATAAGGCATGGTCTTCACTCCCCGAAGGTATTTTAGACTCTTTTCCATTCTAACATAATTGCTTTAACATTGTAAAGTGTTAAAGCGATTGTGCAACAACCTAAACATTGCAATATTCAATATGCGGTTTTCATAGGCTCCTCTTATGTTCATATCCTCCAGGCTTCATTGTTCATCCTCCCATCATACGGACAGTCTGTCATCTAGAAAATACGTCTTGCTTTTCATGCTTCCGTATCTGTCAACCAATATCGCCTTGTCGCACTGGATGTGCCTTGAATCGATGAAGCTTCTAAGACAGGCATCGTCGGAATCCGCTTTCAAGAACCAGCCGAGCCGTCATTTTAGTACTTGTGAAATCCATTGACCGTCCCTCCTAAAATTTTCTCATGATGCCAAACGGATACAATCGGACCATCGCACGTCCTATAACCCTTTCGCTTTCTATAAGCCCAACCCTGGGGCTTCGGCTGTCCAAGCTAACCTCCCTGTTATCTCCCATAACAAAGAATCTGCCTTCATCGACAATTAAATCTATGTTTCCGTCTGTTTCCTCTCCGTTTACATAGCCCTCCTGAAGCAATTCTTCATTGATTACCACCTTGCCCCCATAGATAACCACATGGTCTCCCGGAAGCCCTATTATCCTCTTTATAAGGTTTTTTTCCTTTCCGTTCTCCGTCACCATATCGGTCTTAAAAACAATTATGTCTCCCCGCCCCAATTTATCCATTCTGTAGGACACCCTCTCGAGCAACAAATAATTATTGGGATCAAGCGTCGGCAACATGGATGTTTCTTTAACGATTGTAGGCTGAATAATTTGCAACATCAGCATTGCCATCAGGATTGAAATCACTATGGTTCGCATCCAGCTGATTATTTCCTTTTTCATATCTTTACTCATTTTTTTCCTCTTCCTTCAATAGTGTGAATATTACATATTCATTCTATCATTTTTTTCGAGAGTATGCCCACATATAAGCCTAGGCGAAGGTGGGTGGTGAATCGAATTTGTTGCATCACTAAAAAAGTTGAAAACAAAAGTGGCCTCGTGTTATAATAGAACATATGTTCCTGTTGCTAAGGAGGTGCATTTTTGCAATGGAAAAAGATGTCGAATACCGAACTGTTCAAATTCGAATTAAGAAAACTCATAGCTTATTCCAATTCTGTGACAATGCATGCTTTGCATCCAAAAACTTGTACAACGTAGGAAACTTTCATATTCGTCAAATCTTCAGTGGTCTTAAAAAAGAGCCAGGCACCCTTCATCAAAATGAGACTGATGTTTTTGAAAAGATAGAAGCTCAACTTGAAAAATTAAATGCCATCAAGTTGACTACCTTCGATAAACAGAAAACAAAAGCTAGTTTAGAAGGCACTCCGTTTAGCAAAAAAGAACCAACTCAACTTATGCTTCCAAACAAAGAAAAGTCATTTCTTGGTTTTAATTTGCTTGACGGCATGCTTAAACTGACAAGCCAGCCAGACTACATCGCTATGCCTGCTCAAGTCAACCAACAGACATTAAAACTTTTGTATCAAGATTGGAAAAGCTTCTTCGAGGGGTTAAAAGCATATAAAAAAGATCCGTCATCCTTTACAGGTCGACCGAGGATTCCTAATTATGCTAAGAAAAATGGCCGAAAAGTTGCAATATTCACGAATCAAAATTGTACTTTAAAAGTCGTTAACGATCGAAATATTTTGACCTTTCCGAAGACTAAGTTAACTCTCGACATGGGCACCCATTCTCTGCCAAACGGTATATTCAAGGAGTCCCGGATAGTCCCAGAATCTAACTTTTATGCAGTTGAATTGATTTTTGCAGTTGCTAAAGAACTCACGGCACCGCCGTTACTTACAGAAGAGGCAACTAATATCATCGGGATCGACCTCGGCGTTAATAACTTTGCTACTATCTCTAACAACATCGGCGTACAGCCTATTGTTGTAAAGGGTGGCATCCTCAAAGCTCGAAACCAGTGGTATAACAAACGACGCGCTTATCTGTATGGTGTACTTCGAGCGGGTAAAACTAATAACCAAGGACCTTTCACTTCAAAGAACCTTAATCGCCTCGACACAATTCGACATTTGTTTATGAAAGATTATTTTCACAAAGCATCACGGATCATTATTAATTACTGCATTGAAAATGGCATCGATACCATTGTTCTTGGCAAAAATGTGGGGTGGAAACAGAGTGTACATATGAATCGACCCAATAAGCAGAATTTCTCTTCAATTCCTTACGAGATATTTATTGCAATGCTTGACTATAAAGCTCGTGAAGTGGGTATTCGGTTCGTCCTCACTGAAGAGAGTTACACATCCAAAGCTAGTTTTCTTGATAGAGATGTTATGCCAGTTTACGGAAATAAGAATTCGGTTCCCGTTTTTAGTGGCAAACGAATCAAGCGTGGGCTTTACCAAGCCCAAGATGGCACACTTATCAATGCGGACGTCAATGGTTCTTTTAATATCATACGAAAGGTATTCCCAAACGCCTTTACAGGCGAAAGGGATAGGGGCTACGTGAATTCGCCCAAGTCGTTACTCGTCGCCTAGTATTAGGTCGAAAGGTAAGCTCGATACGACCGAATGGAAGCCCCCACTTCTAAGCGTAAGCATAGGTGGTGGGTCCAATTTCACCACAACAGTTACAAAATCTTAACCCCTTGTCCATTTACGTATCTTAAGTTAAGGAGTACCATGTAGTCAGGTTAAAGAAAGGGAGGTGATAAAAATTAAAGACCAAAACAAATCATCCATAACATTGATAGCAATAGCATTGATTCTATCTTTTGCGCTCATATACTCAACTTCAATTGCGGTTAACGGAATAGTTAAAATTAAGTCCACTGACACATTGACAGTCAAGGGTTCGGCTAAGCAGGAAATACGCTCCGATTTTGTGGTATGGAGCGGAGGCTTCAGCAACGAGTCGGCCGACTTGTCATCCGCATATGAAATGCTAAGCCAAAGCCGCGACAAGGTGCGCAGCTATCTCGAAGGCAAGGGCATAGCTTCCGACGATATCGTTTTTTCATCAATAAGTACATATCCCAAACGCATGATTATGCCAAACGGAATGTATTCTAATGTCATCGAAAGCTATGAGCTCAATCAAACTGTCGAAATAAGTTCAAATGATATTGACGGACTCACCGAAATATCAAGAAATGCAACTGACCTTATTAATCAGGGGGTTGCATTCAATTCGTATCCGCCTCAATATTTTTACACAGGCCTTTCAGATCTTAAGATTGACATGATTGCGCGTGCAACCGAGGACTCAAAGCTCAGGGCCGAAAAGATGCTTGGCGTAACCGGAAGTGAAGTTGGAACCCTAAAAGACGCACGGGTTGGTGTATTTCAAATTACGCCTCTTTATTCCAACGAAATATCCGACTACGGAATAAATGACACGAACTCTATAATGAAGGAAATTACATCGGTTGTGGAATGCACATTTGAAGTGAAATAGAAAGTAGAAAGATAGAAGATTAGAACCTAAAAACAAGCCTCAATTCCAACTCGGAATCGAAGCTTGTTTTTAGTTTTTTACTGCACACTGCACGCTGCACGCTATTCTATATCTCCACGCTTTGATTGTCTTTGTCCATGAAAGCCACTTTCGATTCTATTCCGAATGTCTCTTCTATGATTTTAGCGAGTTCATTGGCAGCCGCTTCCACGGCGTCTCCGTTTTGGCTCTTGAATCCGTCGATAGGCATGAAGAAGTTCTTGGTTTCTTCCGTTGCTTTTCCTATCTCACTTTGTCTCCAAATCCAGCGCCTGGTCTTGATGCGCTTTCCGCTTGCGTAAACCACCTCGCCCACGTCCGGAGATTCTTCCTCTTCGCTACCGAAAGGAACAAACACATCTCCATCTTTTGCGTAGCGCACCCATATGTCGCTGTCAAATGCGTCTATGTCATGGCAACCCATTGGAAGCACATTGTTAAGGCTTATTGTGTTTACAAGATCCACCATTGTGTTTATGGTTGGTATTCTTCCACCTTTTGCTATCCTTTTTATCAAAGCCTCTATGGAACACCTAAATTTGTTCGGGTTTATCCCAAGAGTCTCAAATGCAGTCCTGTACGGAGTTATGCTCGGGTCAATTTTCAAGTCTACATTTGCAAAGCGCTTTTCCGCGTTCTTCTGAGACTCGACAAAATCGGCGAGCAGCTTATCCTCAAGCATCGAATTGTCTATGTCTCTGGCAACGACAAGGCCGAAGTACAGATCAGGCAAGGTTTTAAATAATTTATCTTCTATTATGAACTTCATTGATTTCCTCCCATGTATCAGCTGCATTCTCCGTCGCATTGGCACTCTGTTTCCTGCTTTTCGCCCGGCTTGCCGTATATGCTTTCTATCAAAGCGTCAGTAACAAGCTCCCTGGAAGGAGTATCCAGCTCCATGCCCATGTATATCCATCCCTTTATTATCTGGTCCGGATGACATTTGCATGTGTTTTCTTTGTAATTCGGCTGAATGTCTATCCCGTTTATCAAAATCGTAGGCAAATCCTTAAAACCAAGAAGTTCCGCCTGTTCCCTATTGATTAGCTTTACGGAATTGTATTGAATCTTTATTCTATTGTCGTTTAAAAAATCTCGCATGCCTTCAAGCGCCTCATTGATTGCGGCGTCCGTCGCATCGCATTTTTCAGAATCTGTTTCATCATCAAATACCATGTTCAGCTTAAGGGCTTTTGTTATCTCCGGTTCACATGTTCCGCTTCCGCAAGTGCTGCACGAACTGCAGCCGTTACAATTACTCATAAAAATACCTTCCTTTCTTTTTACTTGATAAATTGTTATTGTTATTCCATTAATTCCATTTTGTCTTCTTCATCTTCTTCATCTTCTTCATCTTCTTCGGCCGGACCGAAAAGGTCGTAATAGACTTCAGCCACATTGTAGTATTCTTCATCCTCTTCAATGCGATCTAGTTCTATTTCTCCGTCTTTTTCAAAAAATCTGTACAGAAGCACATCTTCATTTCCTTCAGGAAGAAGGGCTATATATACTTTTTCTTCAACTTCAAATTTCCCTAGGACATCACATTCCATTACCGTGTTGTCATCTAAAAGAAGCCTCATCTTTTTTTCATCCATTTTACCCACACTCCTTTCCGGTTTGTTTCAACACATTTATTATATCATCAATCGAAGAGGGTCTTTCAAGAAAACACTTGTCTTCTATAAGAAAATACAGGATTTTTCATCCATTTCACATCAAATTTTATGTTTTCTTGAGTCCCTTGATATAATCAAATGCTCCATAGCAGAACAGGTACATGTATTCTGCCTATATTCTAATCGAACAGAGGAACCTTGTCCGGGTCTCTCATGAATCCAAACATAATTTCAATCTGTTCCCTCAATATCCTGTTTATCGAAAGCTCCGGCAAATCTTCCATTCCGAAAAATCCTACTCCATCGGTTTCAAGGCCCCTAATAGGGGTTTCTCCAATAATCTCACAATATACAAAAACCTTGTATACATGATACGGAGAGGGCGGATGAGCATGCTTGCTTCTGTCAAAGACAGCCAGCAATTTTACCGGCTTTGCCTTGAAGCCCGACTCCTCTCCTATTTCTCTAACAACATTTTCCGAAATCGAATAACCGACTTCACAATACCCTCCCGGAAGAGACCATTTGTTGTCAGCCAATTCCTTAACCATTAGCATTTTGCCATCCCTAAAAACTACCCCTCGCACTTCTACCTTAGGAGTCTTATAGCCTGGATCTGATGCAAATAGTTCCTCGATTTTTTTAAGTTCCTCTCCTGAATAATGCTCCATGAACTGTATACTAATGCTTCGGAGTTCCTCGTAGCGCTCTATATCATATGGATTTCTGCAATTCGTAAGGCCTATTCTGGAAATGGCTTCAACTCTTTTAATATATTCCAACCATCGAGGCTCCATATTTTCATTCCTCTCTTCCGCAAATCTTTGACGTTATTGTATCATTATATACCTTTACTGCAGATGCATAAAGACCCCGTATCCTTTAATAGGACACGGGGTCTTTCAAACAATCGGTTTTTATGATAATCTATTTTGACACTCCCCACGGATAAATCCGGGGGATTCTCGAATGATTAAATACCAGTCCGTTTCCGGTAGGCAAGTATAACTTCGAGTTCCGAGGTGTGTCATCACCTCGTCCCGTGCCAGGACATATAGTCGCACGGGCTGAAAGCCTGCTGCTAAGCAGCACCAGCAATCACAGGTGCATCTATGATGTTGATTGCACCAACTAAATCTCTGTGAGTA
>JAENWJ010000074.1 GCA_016649995.1 Peptostreptococcaceae bacterium | reverse complement strand
TAGAGTAAGCAAGAATCACTGGGTTATGCGGGCGGGTCTGTTGTTTCGATGCAATGGATCCGCTTTATCATTTGCAAAAAAATAAAGTGCTTTGCGTAGATGAAATATCGAAGCCAAGCACTTTAACTTTTTTTTTATCTGTTCAATTGACAAGAATCAGTTCGAAACCATAGTCTAATTTTTGATTGCTATCTTATCAGGAGCCATAGTCCAATTACTGCAGCGAGTAAAGCCCATGCGTAAAAGAAAATGACTGTTCCCTGCTCGCCCAAATACTTAATAAAGAATTGAATTTTCTTCATATTCCAGATGCTCTTAGGTTTCATGACGGCTAGAACTACAACAATTGCCGCGTAAACCAGTAAAAAGATTCCCAATAGTTTCAATCCGCCCATGTTTTTCCTCCTTATTCCATTATTAATACGAAATTTTGTCTCCATCTTCAAGTTCGTCGCTCGGACTTACAATTACAATATCGTTTTCCCCAAGTCCTTCCAGTATCTCGCAGCGTTCATTTCCTTTGGCTCCTACGCTCACTTCTATAAGCTTGGCGCTATTGTCCTCAGCAACAAACACATAGTCGATTCTCCCGCGTCTTACGAGAGCATTATTATCTACTGTAAGTACTCATTGCCTTCTGCCTAGCATGAATTTCAAGTTTACTTCACGACCAATCAAACTGAATTCATGATCGACGGCGATCTCCACGATGCCTTTCTGCTAGAAAACGCCTAAGTCTGAAACGACTGTTTTAATTGTGGGGTGTATCTTTCTGACATAACCTTCAGCAACAACGGTGTCAAAGCTGATTTCTACCGGAGCGCCCATCTCCATCAACACCAGACTTTCCTCCAGTAGATTGGATTCGACGTAATATCTATTTTCACAGATTTGAATCACAGAACCCATCGCTGCCACGGTCTCGCCTTCTTCAACAAATATATCACTTACTGTTCCGTCAAAAGGAGCCTTGATTCGATAATCTTTTATCTGATTTTGTAGAGATTCCAATAGAGTCATCAACGACTTTAGCTGGAAGTCATACTGCTTAAGGACGTCATCGTCGCCGCCCTTTGATGCAATACCGAATTCATCCAGCGCGCTGTTTGTTATTCTGTCCCGTTTCTTGGGATCAAGTTTTTTTAGCATTTCGTCCAATTAAATCACCCTCCGTTGACCACTCTAGTCAATTTCAGCATATATTCATTGACCCTATTGGTCAATATCTTTAGCGATTCTGTCGTTCTCTTTCTGGTTTTTGCAACTTCACGCTTTTTATTCGTTGTATAATTTAGTTCCATTTAGTATGCATTTGTATTCTTTATACCCAATGTATAGACCTCGTATCATACCGCTTCCCAACATTCAGTTGACATAATACATGATGCATATGTATATATGTTTTGATATAGTAGAACAAGAGATTGCAAATTTCTTTAAAATATGAACATTGTGTACGGCGTCGATAATGATGCTGTGATTATAAAAAAACCTATAGGGTCAAAACTATATATTGACAGCTCATATCGCAGGCAAGCATGTAATAAAATTGAAGGAGAGGTTGATGATGATTAAAAATTACACCAGAGTACTTACGTGTATTGGCGGTTTAACAATATTGCTGCTTGTCATATTTGTATTGGCAGCATGCACAACGAGCAAAAAAGTAGAAGCGGTAGAAGTCCCGGAGGAGCAGCCGGAGACAGAGCAGACACAGCTTGCCATAGGCAACTACTACATGGCGGCAACAAATGAAAAAGGGTCGGTTGATGACGGAGCTTTCTTTGCAGCGGGATTCATGGGATATGTGGAAGAGAAATACTTCCAAGAACTATCCGATAAATACGGGTATGAACATTTGAGCCGCGTGCCCGTTTGGGCTGACTGCGGCGGTAATGAGATGTGGGTTGTAATCCCCAAATATGACGATTCTGAAATTGTCGTAACAGCGCTTGAGGACATCAAACTCGATTCGGGAGGATCATACAAAGCAGGCGAGGAAATCATAAGAGCGGAGGAATCTCTTGTGGTGTATTCGGATTCTACGGATGGAAAAGCCAATATTGAAATCAATGTTAAAACTATTCACAGCAGCTATGATTTTACGCCAGGAGTTTCTAGTGTGAATGATGAGATTCAATTGCCAAGCAATATTTGGAATATCAGCAAGTATGAAGCGCAGGGGCAAGAAGAGGCAGAAATTCTTGGCGACTGGAGATGGGAAGGCGAAGAAGGAGAATTCATAAAGTTGAATATTTCAGAGGCTAGCCATCCGGAAGGAATCCAAGGGACCTACTTCATGGTGTCGGAGAGTATACATCCGGGTGCTGATCCGGGAATAGGCGGACCGTATGGGGGAGATCTTGTTGTAGAAGGCGATACAGCGATCTATCATCTTGTTGTCAGTGAAGGGGAGGCGACAAGTAATCTGGAGTATGAGGTAAACGGTGATACTTTGACATTTGTTTATGCGGGCGGAGATTGGTTTCTATCGTTAAGAAACATAGGTGATGCAATAACATTTAAACGCGTCGAATATTTTAATAAGGATAATTTCGCCGGGAGTACCGAGCCATTCGTTTCCATAGCTTACGAATCCTATTTAGAGACAATAGGCGTTAACGGGATATATACCGACGATTCCATAGAACGCGTGGCGTCTGTGCTTGGAGAACCTTTGGAAAAACCCTTTGGAGACAGCCGTTACGACTATTCCTATGATGATACTGAATACAGTGAAAAGTTAATGGTGGTATTTGCTGATTACGGCGTCAAATACATTCAGGCCACTACAACTAGCGAAGACGGGAAATTGCTGTCAGACGATTTTCTTGAGGAATTTCAGGGAAACGTCTATAGAGCGACAGAAGAAATTGCTCAGGGAATGGGCATGCTTTCGTCTTTTGTTTTTGTAGCAAATGAGGATTCGGTTTTGGTAGTAGAAAAACGTTTGGATGATAATGGAGAGGTTAATAGGGCATATATGGTTCAATCAATATACGATTGGAATGCGTCAAGAGCATGGGATGCCGAAATATTCGAAGACGAGAATAAATTCGTAGAAGTGGATGGACAAACGGCGATTGACGGCCAGTAGAAACAATTTTCTCCAGTCCCTCGAAGGCGTCAAGTGAATAGGAACCGATTTTGTTTTAAATGAAAATACCTATTTGCAAATAGTTGATATAATGATATCTACAGGAGGGAAACAATATGAGAAAAATAACGATATTAATTGGAGATTTAATGAGAGGACTTGGGGCCGTTTTGATAGCAAGTCCTCTCGCACTCTATTGGTTCATACATGGGGATTACGATAGATATATATGGATAATAAACGGACCGGCTCCATTTGATTCCTTTGGAAGTGGACCCTTTCAGCTTTGGATGTTCATTGGACTTATAGTTTGCGGATTTTTTTTCATGGCCTTGTCCGGCAGACTGAAAAAAGAGGAGTGAAGTATGTTTGCAAATTCAAGTCGATGGAAACTTTAGAAAGACTGTGATAGTATAGAAAAATGCAAAGATGAAAATGGTGTTTTTTTAAATAAAACGACAATGATAAAAGGGAGGACAAAATAATGAATGATTTGCCAAATTGCCCGAAATGCGATTCTGAATATACGTATGAGGACGGGGTTATTTTTGTGTGCCCGGAATGCGCTCACGAATGGAGCAAGGAATTGGATGGCGAAAAGGATGAAGAAGAAAAGGTCGTACGCGATGTAAATGGAAATGTTTTGAAGGATGGAGATTCCGTGACTGTTATAAAAGACCTTAAGGTAAAGGGCAGCACTTCAACCCTTAAAATGGGAACGAAGGTAAAAAGCATCCGATTGGTAGAAGATGCTGACGGCGGCCACGATATAGACTGTAAAATTCCGGGCTTCGGAGGAATGTACCTGAAGTCTCAATACGTTAAGAAGCTATAATTGGAATTAAGCCTCGTAAACTGCCGCGCAAACCGACCAAGCGAATAGTTTGGTTTCTTTGAAGGAAAAAAATTGAAAAAAGCGATAATCGTTTACTATTCTTATGAGGGAAATACAAAAAGAATTGCGAGGAAATAGCTGAGCATTTGCATGTGGATTTGATGGCTATAAAGCTTGCGGCCGAGAAAAAATCGAAGGGTTTCGGCAAATATCTGTGGGGAGGCTATCAAGTTGTAATGGGAAAAGCCATGGATAAAGTAAGGGAAGCAATCGAAAGAAACAATACACTGATTGGAGCAAAAGATTTTTTTAGCCCAAAGAAAAAAATGGAGTCTTGCATCAGCGAAGCCTTGATATGGGCTGATGAAATGATTGGGAGTCTCAAATAGCTTTATCGATTATACGAAAAGAATTGAATAAAGAAAAGGATATTGCCGAGTGACGATTGTTGTCACATTGCAATATCCTTTTTTATTCAGAGGGAATCAATTGTCTATTTAAAATCCAAGCCTTGAGGTTTTCTTAGCCGCTGGTGCTTGTAGATTGGAATATTGTATTCCTCCCCAAGCTTTCGAACAAGGTCCTTGTAGCAGGCCTTCATCTTGTCATGAAAGGCAATGGCTTCTATCCCTCCATCAATTGCGCTGATGCAGTCGATAATCTTTCTTAGCCCTTCTCCATTTTCGTATTCTCCCGCAACCAACCATTGATTTGCAATGATGTGGGTGACACCTAATGCCTCGTTGTCCCAGTCAGCGAATACGGCTCCCCTAAAATTGGGATCGAAATGAATTCCCCCTACGCAGAGAATGTTGTGCACTTTTTTTCCGTCGTCATCGAAAATCTGTGATAGCGAGCGGGCCAATGCGCGACAGGCGGTAAGGTTGCCCCAGCTGCTTTCGTCGCTTCCGACCTCAATATCCATCATTGCTACGGGATATTCAAGCAGAAGTGCGGGGTCGCTCCCGTCTTCGTGCGCTCCGGACCAATGGGTTGCTTCGGTTACAACGGTATAGTCGTCGAGTCCAAGATGCTGTCTGTTGCGGTCCATTGCCAGAAGAAGGTTTCGCATGTATGCCGGTTTTGCAGGGCCATAAACGCCTGAATTAACATCGCCCAAGGAATGAACGGTAAGAACATTGTCTGGCGCGCTTGCGCCCTCATGCCATGTAACCATTCCAGATACGTCGAAATCAGCGAAATGCTTGTTCATATCCGGAAGATAACGAGGGTAGTCAAGGCATATTGCCGTTTCAGTGGGGGCGAAATAGAATTCGTTATTTTTTGCATCAGTGTATTTCATTACCTCTCCGCCGTCGAAAATTATTCCGGTGGGTTCTGCTAGATAGCCTTCCTCCTCGAGAATGTTCCATACATGGCGCGCAACATGGCCCCACGAAGGATTGTTGCAGATATAATAGATAGCTCTTTTGTTGTTAGACATGAATTGCTCCTCTCGGAAGTGTATTTTACAAAAGTAGATGAAGACAGTAAATGTTATTTGCATTAAAGATTATAACTTTTTGAGAATTCTGTCAACAATATGGATTAGCGGAAGTGCTATCTATATTGTTTTGCCCAATTCTTCTGCACGCTCTAGTGCATCGGTTTTTTTGATATCTCCGATATCATATACATC
Source organism: Peptostreptococcaceae bacterium (assembly GCA_016649995.1). Classification (NCBI taxonomy): domain Bacteria; kingdom Bacillati; phylum Bacillota; class Clostridia; order Peptostreptococcales; family Peptostreptococcaceae; species Peptostreptococcaceae bacterium. The sequence goes on along the minus strand of JAENWJ010000074.1, from coordinate 1,128 downwards.
GGGAACGGCTATTATGCCTTTGTCTGTCCATTTCATGTAATGAACCATTCTCTTGTAGGTTCCTATGATGCCATCAAAGATTTCGGATTCCTTATCTCCGCCGCAGGTTAATAAAACACTTTCGGTTATCTTGAGGGGACGCCGGCAATTGTCTCGCATGTACGCGTAGAAGCGGTCGACAGCGGCTTTAAGCTGTGACGACATTCCAAACCAATATAGTGGTGTCGCAAAGACGATTAAATCCGCTTCTTCAAGCATGGGTTCAAGTTCGGTGAAGCCGTCCTTGAATATACAAGCTGTTTCGGTGCTCCAACAGGCTTTGCATGCCCGGCAACCTTGGATCTGCTTAAAGGTCGTTTCGAATTTATTTACAGTGTGGCCGCTATCCCTAGCTCCATTCATGAAAGCTTCAGCAATAAGATCGCTGTTTCCGCCTTTTCTAGGGCTTCCAGTCAGTACCAAAATGTTTTTCATTATGTTATCCTCCTGTTATTAAAAAAGGTGTGCGATTCCGGAAATTGAGTATGCACTGTAAAAAAGCAAAAGACCCATGGCAATATTGAAAGGTTTTTGATGCTTCACTATGAACCGATTGAATAAAGAACCAAATAGTGCCCAACAACAAACTGATGAAAAACCGACCAATGCGAGAAATAGAGAGAAAAGCAGCAAGCTGATGCTCGACTTGTAGTATGGAATTATGAAATTGGCAACGACGGTTATGCAGTAAAGAACCCCTTTCGGGTTTACAAACTGCATTGCAAGACCTGTAGTAAACGAGTTCACTTTTCTTTTGGTCTTGTTTGAATTCGGGTTGTCGCCGTCCGTTTTCGGTTTGCTTTTCATTATCTTTATGGCTAGATATGTCATGTAGGCAGCACCTACAATGCTCATGAAAATTTTGATTTTCGGCATTAGGTTGAAAAGGATAAGGTTGAAGTAGCTGCTAAGAAGTAGCAATGTTAAAAATCCAGAGAATACGCCGGTTAAAAACCCAAAAGTTTTTTTGAATCCGTCTCTGCTGGCGTTTACCATGGAGAGTATATTATTTGGCCCAGGCGTAAAGGAGACTACTATTACATATGAAAGAAAAGCTCCTGTTTGGAACATGGGAAAAACCTCCAATTC
>JAENWJ010000073.1 GCA_016649995.1 Peptostreptococcaceae bacterium | reverse complement strand
CGTTGATGTATCCTGCTCCCCATGTCGGGTCTACAATGATCCATCTTCCGTTTATCTGAACCTCCGTCCATGCGTGGCCATCCCCTTCGGGAAGGCTGCCGGACATTACCTTGACAGGTATTTTGAGATTTCTTAGCACCGCCGCGAACAGGAAAGATATTTCGTCGCAGTCGCCTTTCTTGGATTTTAGCAGCTCGAGAGCGCTTTGCGGCGCGGAACCGTTATTTCCCGGGAAATATATTATTTTGGAGGATATCCATTTCATCATCCCTATAGCCTTCTCTTTATCGGTAAAGGCTTCTAAGGCAATCGCGTCCGCTAGGTTTTCTATTTCCGGAGCTGTTGTATTAACATAAGTGCTTGGTACAAGATATCTTATAGAATCGAAGCTCGTGTTTATTACGCTAAATTGCATGATGTAGTCTATTATGTTGTCCCCGTCGGGAGGCGTAGCGATTACAATGTCATGTTTGCCTAATCCGAATGGTGTATATATAGGCGTTTGGAATTCGGATGCGTATACAGGAACCTTTGACATAAGAAATTTGTCTCCCTTTGAAACCTTGATAATGAAATACGGAATACTTTCGTACTCGTTTACGTATCCGCTGAAAGCGAAGCTGTTTTCGGCTTCCATGTTCGAATAGATTGGGCTCGTAAGACTAACCCCCATTTCGAAAAATTTATCAAACTCAATGTAGTGCTCATCCGAGAATGACACCGAGAGATTCTGCAGTTGAGTTGTTCCAATTATATTTTTTATTGTCTTAAGCGTGTCGGCCTCGTTTGTTTTGGAATCATAGGTGAAGGTTGTAGTGTAGCCTTGTCCGTCGCCTATGAAGAAGAAAATGACTTGGTACAGATAGTATCCGTCCCCGCGGAGCGTAAGATACGCAACATCCATATTCAGATTGTTTACGCTGATGGAATCCGATCCCGTGAAGCTCAGCCCAGTACTTTTATACAAATCCAGAAGGGCCTGTTTGCTTTTTGTTGAAAAGTCGGCGAGTGTTGCGCCTTTATCCACAGCCTTGGCCTTAACGGCTATGTCTATGTTGGTATCGTAGCCCTGGAATTCCCAAACATAGTTGTATTGTTCGGACTTGATCCAGGACGATGGTATCAGGAATGCAAGCCCGTAGTCTTTAAGGTCGATCTTGCGGTAGAATACCCCGTCAAAATTTTCATAGGAGTCGGTTTCTTCCGGGTACATTATGGATACGGTTCTGCTTTTATCGTCCCAATCAACCTTCATATCAAGGCTTTCTGCAATGAAACGTATTGGCACCAGGGTCCTTTCTTTAATAATTATCGGAGGGGAGTCTAGGGTTTCGCTTTTACCGTTCTTGTAGTATGTTTCGCTGTTTATTTGAAGTTTGATGTAGTTGTTGTCCTTGTATCCGACAACCTCCCTCGTTTCCGGGTACCAGTAAACTTGCGCTCCAAAATGCTCGAATATTCTCCTCATGGGAACCATAACTCTGTCGTTTAGTATAATGGGTTTTACATCAAATTCTAATGCAATATTATTTAGTTTTACCGTAATGGCTTTTGTGGGTTCCGCCACAGTGTTTGCAGGTTCTGCAAATGAAAAAGAAATGGAAAGCATTGAAAATGCCAAAACAGAAATTATAAGTCGCGTGAGCTTTTTCACAAAGCCGCCTCCTTAATTTGTAGTTATAGTAATAATATAGCACAATAGTAATAGCCCTAAACATATATGAAGGAATTGTTCACAAAGCTTAACATTGGCGTAATAAAAACAGTGTGCAGATGGCAGTATCAGAGGTTAGTGGAAAAAAGAGAAACAAATAACACGTATAATAATACGAAAAATTATGCTATAATAAATACGATAGGAGGTGGCGTAATGACTAGTTTAAATATTGACAGAAAAAAAATGGTTTCGGTGACTGATATGACGCGAAAACCCGGCAAGTTTATTGAGAAGGCCAAGGAATCGCCGGTTTTCATCATAAAGAACAATGCAATAGCATCTGTCCTTATTAATATTGAAGAATATGAGAAATTATTGGATAAATTAAGAGTGCAAGAAGAAGCCCTGGAGTATGCGGCCATTGCAAAAATTGTAGTGGAAAGGAAAAAAGATTTTTCTATTGAAGATGCCTTAAATGAAGAGGATATAATGAAGTTTTTGTAAAGAGAGGGATATGCATGCATCTTAAATTTCATCCGGAAGTCATTGGGGACATTGAAAAATTTGACAATAGCATACGAATTCTTCTTAGAGGGCAGTTGCTTAAGATAAAGAGCAAACCTGAAATTGGGAAACTATTAGGAAATAAGGCAGGCAATGATCTTTCAAGTTGTAGAAAAATCTACTTCCATAATAAAAGGTATCGAATAGTATACGAAATTATCGGAGAATATGTGCTAGTGTATGCCGTTGGGAAAAGAGAGAAATTTGAATGCTATAAAGATGCCTCTTCAAGAAAAAATAAAACATAATGAATGAAAAAATGTTTTTTTTAAAGCTTGACAAAAGAGCAAATTGAAATTACAATATGTATAATCAATTAAACCGTTGATGTGGAGATAAAAACAAGTCGTGCACTTACAGAGAGTCGGGATGGTGGGAACCGACAGAACGCAGTTTGTTAAATGGACCGCAGAGGGCGCAGTCAAAGACAGTTTCTTGTCGAGTATTCTGCGACGTAAGGCATACGTAAGTTGTCAGGAATATGTTTGTATTCCGATAAGAGTGAGGGTTTATTCTCTCAAAACAAGGTGGTACCGCGGATTAAATCATTAGATCCGCCCTTGACGATATTGTCAAGGGCGGGTTTTTTATTTTTTGAAAAGGAGAGTTGATGATGTACAAACCAAGTTTGAATGAAGCAAAAATGCTGTCTGGAGATTATGGGAGAATTCCGGTCAGCCGGACAATGTATTCGGACATCCGTACGCCGATTGAGGTTCTCAAGATTCTGCAATCTGTGAGCAGGAACTGCTATATATTGGAAAGTCTCGAGGATCCCAATAAATGGGGCCGCTATACATTTCTAGGATATGATCCAAAGCTTGAGATTACATGTACCGATGGTGTGGTTGCAATAAAGGAAGATTCATCCGTCACAATTAAGACAGACGATCCAGGAGCCCAAATAATGAAAATTATCGAAGAAAACAAGAGTCCATATTTTCACCATCTGCCTCCTTTTGCAGGAGGGCTTGTAGGATACTTTTCTTACGATTACATCAAGTACAGCGAGCCTTCGTTGAAAATAACTGCGAAAGATGAAGGGAAATTCAAGGATTTTGATTTGATGCTGTTCGACAAGGTGATAGCCTTTGACAATTTGAAGCAAGAAATAATTCTGATGGTAAATGTTAAGACGGATGATATTGAAGTGGCCTACAATGAAGGGTTGAGAGATCTCGATGAGATGGCCAAGCTCATTGCAAAAGGCATAGAGTCTAAGCCGAAGCCTTTGAAAATCAAATCTGAATTCCGGCCGCTATTCGATAAAAAAACATATTGCGAGATGGTGGGAAAGGCGAAGGATTATATCCGCGAAGGAGATATATTTCAAGTCGTACTGTCAAATCGTTTGGAAGCCGATGTTGAGGGAAGCCTCCTTGACACCTACCGGGTGCTGCGAAACACAAACCCTTCGCCCTACATGTTTTACTTCTCCAGCGACGACATAGAAATCGCCGGCGCATCGCCGGAAACATTGGTAAAATTGCAGGATGGCACACTATACACCTTCCCGTTGGCCGGTACAAGGCCAAGGGGGAAAACAATTGAAGAAGATTTATTGCTGGAAAAAAACCTCTTGAGCGATCAGAAAGAGCTGGCCGAGCATAACATGCTTGTCGATCTGGGGAGAAACGATATTGGAAAAATCAGCAAATTCGGGTCAGTTGCGGTAGAAAAATATTTGTCGATAGAACGGTTTTCCCATGTCATGCACATCGGATCGACGGTAGTCGGTGAAATTCGGGAAGACAAGACTGTGCTAGATGCCGTCAGTTCGGTGCTTCCCGCCGGCACATTGTCAGGCGCGCCGAAAATTCGAGCCTGCGAAATCATCGACGAGCTGGAAGACAACAAGCGCGGCATTTACGGAGGAGCAATTGGATATATATCTTTTACCGGCAATTTGGATACATGCATCGCCATACGCATAGCCTTTAAGAAAGACAACAAAGTGTTTGTACGTTCGGGAGCCGGTATTGTGGCGGACAGTGTGCCGGAAAAGGAATTCGAGGAGTGCATCCACAAAGCCCAAGCTGTGATAGATGCCCTCAAACTCTCCGAAGGAGGGCTTGACCAATGATTCTGCTGATAGACAACTATGACAGCTTTTCCTACAATCTCTACCAGCTCGTAGGCGTCATCAACCCGGACATACAAGTCATTCGAAACGATGAACTGACGCTCGAAGAAATTGAAGAGTTGAGCCCAGAAAAAATCATTATTTCACCTGGCTCGGGGAGGCCATCCGATGCAGGAATATGTGTCGAGGCCACGACTTATTTTGCGGGCAAGATACCCATCCTGGGTGTGTGTCTCGGTCATCAGGCCATTTGCGAAGCCTATGGAGCTACCGTATCCTATGCCAAAACCCTGATGCATGGAAAGCAGTCGGACATCATCGTTGATACGACTTGTCATCTGTTTGACGGCTTGCCCGCCGTCATAAAAGGAGCGAGGTATCATTCCCTGGCGGCCGTTGAAAACACAATGCCTCAAAACCTGATTGTGATTGCGAGGACGGATGACGGCGAAATAATGGCGGTTAAAAGCAGGGATTATGATATTTACGGTGTTCAATTCCATCCGGAATCCATTCTTACCCCTTTGGGAAAGACAATACTGAAAAATTTTTTAGGAGTGAAAAACAATGATTAAAGATGCGATTGCGAGAATTGCAAATCGGGAGAACCTGACCTATGCGGTGACCGAGATTGTCATGGACGAGATTATGAGCGGTGAAGCATCGCAGATTCAAATGTCCGCATATTTGACGGCCATGGCGATAAAGGGAGAAACGATAGACGAGATTACCGCATCGGCTGCGGGAATGAGAAAGCATTGCATACGACTGCTCCATGACATAGAGGTTTTGGAGATTGTAGGCACAGGCGGAGACAAGTCGAACACATTCAATATTTCCACTGTTTCCGCCATTATCGCTTCGGCTGCAGGTGTACCGGTGGCAAAGCACGGCAACCGGGCGGCTTCAAGCAAATGCGGAGCCGCAGACGTTTTGGAGGCATTGGGTGTGAATATCTCAATTTCGCCGAGACACAGCAAGAGGCTTTTGGATGAAATTGGAATTTGCTTCTTGTTCGCGCAAAACTACCATATCGCCATGAAACATGTGGCTCCGGTTCGCAGAGAGCTGGGAATTCGCACCATCTTCAATATTCTTGGTCCTTTAGCAAATCCGGCGGGAGCGACAATGCAGCTTTTGGGCGTGTACGAGGAACAACTTGTGCAACCAATGGCAAAGGCGCTTTCAAATCTTGGCGTAAAAAGCGCCATGGTGGTTTACGGACAGGATGGACTGGATGAAATTTCGATGAGCGCGCCTACCACTGTCTGCGAAGTGCGAAACGGAACCTTCGCGTCCTATGTAATAGAACCGGAACAGTTCGGCTTCAAAAGATGCAAAAAGGAAGAACTTGTGGGTGGCGATCCCGCAGAAAATGCACAGATCATTCGAGACATTCTCTCCGGCAAAAGAGGCCCCAAGCGTGATGCGGCAGTACTCAACTCCGCAGCCGCCATTCATGTGGCCAATCCGGATTTGAAATTGGAGCAGGCAATTGTTTTAGCGGAAGAAACAATCGACAGCGGAAGGGCTCTTTCCAGACTCGAAAGTTTCGCAGAGCTTTCCAATGAGGTGACGCCATGATCTTGCGCGAAATAGCATCGAAAACTGTGCAGAGAGTTGCGGAACTCAAAAAAAACAGAAGCTTCAATGGGGTTATGGAAGAAGCCGGAGCTATGATTGTAGATACCGGTTTCCCGTTCGAGAAAGCCATGCGCCGCCCAGGAGTCTCATTTATCTGCGAGGTGAAGAAGGCCTCGCCGTCCAAGGGCCTGATTGACAAGGACTTTCCATATTTGTCAATTGCAAAAGAGTATGAGTCCGCGGGAGCTTCGGCAATTTCGGTTCTAACCGAACCCTTCTATTTCATGGGAAGCGCTGGCTACCTCGTCCGAATTGCCGAGACGGTAAAGATACCAGTCCTTCAGAAAGATTTTATATTGGATTCGTATCAGATTTATGAAGCAAAGTGTTTGGGGGCGTCGGCAATACTTCTCATCTGCGCATTGCTGGATACTTGCGCATTGACCGAATATATTGCAATTGCCGACGGGCTCGGACTTTCCGCTCTTGTGGAAGCCCATACCGAGGAGGAAGTTGACTCGGCTCTGAAGGCCGGCGCGAGGATAATTGGAATCAACAATCGCAATTTAAAGACATTTGAAGTGGATATGACGGCAAGTATGAGGCTAAGAGGGCTGATTCCGGGAAATATTCTATTTGTATCGGAAAGCGGCATCAAAACGGCTGCGGATATCGCCCTTCTCAGGGAAAACAAAACCGATGGAGTTTTGATCGGTGAAACGCTGATGCGCAGTCCGGATAAAAAACGCCAGATGGCTGTTTTGAGAGGTGATTGAATGACGAAGATTAAAATTTGCGGATTGTTTCGTCAAAGGGATATCGATTTTGTAAATGAGGCAATGCCCG
>JAENWJ010000072.1 GCA_016649995.1 Peptostreptococcaceae bacterium | reverse complement strand
GGAATGTTGACCCGGTTCATCCGCCGTTACCAAAACCATTCCTCCATTAACACCTGTATATACAAAGGTAAATAAAGGGTCAGCTGCGACGTTTACGCCAACATGCTTCATAGAAGCCATGCTTCGCGCACCAGCAATGGAGGCTCCAATAGCGGCTTCCATAGCAACCTTCTCATTAGGCGCCCACTCAGATACCACTTCTTTATGTAATGTCATATTTTCCAAAATCTCTGTACTTGGTGTCCCCGGATATGCAGATGCAAACAAAACTCCTGCCTCCCACGCCCCTTGAACGAGCGCCTCATTTCCTGTCATTAGTCTACTCATAAAATACCTCCTGATAATTCTTGATTTGTTGTTAATTCTGCTGAATTGATATGATTTTGGCACTACTAATGTTATTAGCAGTTTACGTGCCAACCACATAAACCGCTGATTTTTCAACGTTCTTTATGACTTCCGTAATTAAAATACTACTGCCAAAGTGTAAGCACCATTTAAACTTTAGCAGTTTCCTTCTCTGTTGTATGCCTCCAAAGAGCAAAAAAAGCGGGAGCATTTTTGTCCAAAAGGACAATTGCTCCCGCTTTTTTTTATCAAATTTACCTTGTTATTTCCGTCAACCTTCCCAAAGCTACTGCAATATAAAGGTCGTACGCTTCAGGCATTGCATCTATATCGCAAGCAAGCATCTTTCTCAGGCAATTAATTCTGTACTTAATTGTATTTTTATGGACAAACATTACCTCCGCAGTCTCCGCAATGTTGGATCCGGCATCCAGCATATACACGGTCAAGGTATCCAAAAGTTCCTGCCTTTTTTCACCCCCAAGCAGTGATTTGATAACCTTCTGCCTGCAAGACAATTCCTGCAATGTCCGCATACCAGATGTCCTTCGCCGGATACGAGATCCCCTATCTTAAAATCATGTACGTTGCTTCCCATTGCTTCAACAGTCCCAACAAATTCGTGGCCGATGGTCATTGGTACGGGTATCGTTTTCCGAGGTCATTCGTCCCAATTGTAAATGTGTACATCCGTTCCGCAGATTGAAGTTTTATGGATCTTTATCAATACATCGTTTATGCCTATTTCCGGAATCGGTACTTCTTCAAGCCATATCCCAGGTTCTCTTTTCTTTTTTACCAGTTTACCAGCGCTTTCATCGTGCCCATATTTTTTACCTCTTTTTCAGGATATCTTCTATATTTCGGTGCTTCCTTGATGTTGTACAATATCTACCAGGGAAAACGCCACTTCTTGCAGTAATGACTGGAAAGCTGTCTCATCGCTCATACACAACAATTTTCGTTCACTTATCATATCTGCAATTTCGGACAGACGCGCATCTGCGGTAATATGCTCCTGCTCACCGAAGCGCAGCAGCTTTTCCAGCACTTCCATAAGCCGCAAAGGGGCATAAACCCTGGGTTCTTGAATCACGCCCAGAGCAGAGGAGGCACATAAAGAAAGAATTGAAATCCACTCATTATTCATTGTTATTACCTTCCCCATTCTCCCATTTGTTGTGATGAAGTATTTCTTCAACAGGTCTCCTTTTGGGAGCTGTACAACTTCTGTCCGAATATCCCAAAGCTATGATCAACTCCGGAAATATGTGCTCCGGCAGTTTTAGTATTTTTGCTATCAGAGGACTATTGAATGATTTTACAGCGCAAGTGCCCAACCCCATAGCATTCGCAGCCAGCATCAGATTTTCTGCTGCCATACTGATATCCATAGCTGCAATCTGATCCCTCACCAGCGTACCGCCTTTTTCGTAGGCGCGTTTTTTATCGCTGCACAGGATGAGGATGCACGGCGGTTTACCATTGATACCGGGAGCAAAATTTCTAATCGTTTCCAGAATCTCTTTATCGTCTACAAATATGAATTCCCAGGATTGTATATTGCTCCCCGAAGGCGCCATTGAAGCACACTTAACAAGTTGTTTTACGGCTGTAAACGGCGGCTTCTGATCAGTAAAAGAGCGAATGCTCCTTCTCGTAAATATACATTCTTCTATGGTAATGTTTTTATCAATCATATGAATTCTCCCCTATTTCAAATGAGACCAGATGTTTCTCTCTTTTTTGATTAGCCATGACCTTCCTCCTTCTCAAATTGTAAAACTTTTTTTACCGAAGCTATCAGCCAATAAGTAGATATATCGGATGCATTTTTCTTTTTTATTATGAGATTACCACCTCCTTCTTCAGCGTACGGTCAAGCGCTTAATAGATGTGCTTCCATTCCTGGATGATGCACTCGTCATCCAGAAAAACTGTGGGTGCATTAACAATCATATCGTAATGCATATTGCCACCCTGCTGACCACCCACGAATAAATTATTCCCACACGCAACATGAATAGTCCCTAAAATTTTCCTATTTGTAGCGGATCTGAGGGCCTTCGTATCCTGCACGTTTCAAGCATGGGATCCAGCATTCGTTTGCCTTATAATCACTCGCCCACCATAATTCATCTGCGGGAGAAATGATCACATCGATCAGCATACCCTTTTCCGTGGAGGCGTTGTCCAGAGGCATATAAGCATTCTCGTTTTTGTCCCGGCAAAGCATACAAATCAGTTCCGGTACGGTGATTATGGTAGATCCGTCAGCGCGCTGCACTGCCATGTTTTCATTTTGGAAAAGGATAGTAAATCTTTCATGGGTAACAGCGTCCTCGAGTGTAGTCGTGCCGACATCGAAGCCATTCACAATCTTAGTCTCTTTATCTATGATATAAGCTGTTGTCAAACGTTTGCATTCCATGACAGGCTGTAACAATTCCAGAGGATCCTTCTGTTCTTTCTTGGCCTGAAGAATCGCTTGACCGACCTTCAAGGCTTTAGTAAGACAACCGACAATACAATTATTTTTCAACTCCAGCTTGCTCATTGCCCAAGTGCTGAAACCAATCTGAAGGTTATAAAGCTGACATAAGTTCCTGCAAATATCTTCAGACTCCTTATCATTGATACCATAAGCAACAATTTTATTCCCGCTGAGGCTGCCCATTCCGACAGGATAAGGATCAAAACCCCGTGCGGCGGGCAGGCTGGTATTCAGCTCCGGCACCGCTCTGCCATTCGAGTCAACATCCAAAACTTTGATTCGTTGAGAAACATCCTTACCAGATAATAAGGCAACAAGGATAGGCACAAAGGTATTTAATCCGCCCATCTCTCCGGAATAAAGATATTTGACCTCTTTATTCTCAAGCTTCATGGCCTTTTGCAATGCTTCAAAGGCAAATACTGCATCCGGACCATAATCAGAATTCTTCATTGCCTCGGGAGAGCCCAGACAGGCTACCATCGCGCCGTAGTCATCGTCTTTGATCTCATCCAGATCAAGCAATTCAATTTCCACAGTACTTTCTTTATTTGCATCTAAAGAATCAAGTTTAGTAATACCCATTTTCAGAGGGCCGCCACCACCCGCGCCTAAGAATGTTGCTCCATATAAAATTTCTTCCATGTCAGAACGTCTAAGAATAGTTGACATAATCTTTTCCTCCTTTTCAAAACTTCCTTAAGATAACTGTTTTTCTGTCTTCTTTGTGATGTCACTTTTGAGGCGGAGCCATATATGTTTGTCTGCTCTGCCTGAAGCCCATTTTGGCGTATAGCTCCAGCAGTGTCAGCGCCGCCTGCCCCGCTTCGACAATCGGTACATCATATCCTGCTTCGTTCAACTTTCTGCCGACCGTTTCAGATACGCCGATCATCCCTGTACAGCCCAGGACTATAGCTTCTGCCCCTTCAAGCTCTATGGCCTTCCTGCATTCCTGGTACAACGCATCACACATTTTTTCATGGTTTGCCAGTCCCAATACAGGTATGTCTATACTCCGCACACCGCTTACCCGATGCTCCAGATGCATTTTTGCCACATTTCCTCTAATAAGAGGCACAATATTCTTCAGCACCGTTACGATTCCTATTTTGTCTCCAAGACCCAGGGCAATGTGCATGGCCGGTTCAAAGCCTCCAAATACAGGAATGTTTACAATTTCACGGGCTGCGCGCACTCCCGGATCGGCGAAACAATTGATAAAGATAGCGTCACATCCCTCTTTTTCCGCTTTTTTGCATAACTCCAGCACGAAAGGTGCCGCGATTGCATCCTCGTATTCGCTTTCTATGGTCACAGGCCCTTCGGAAATCTGACCGCTGACAAGTTCCGTATCCTTATTGAGGTACTTGCCTATGCAATCTGTAAGCTCCGTTGTCAGAACGCCCTCCGCAGTAACAGGAATCAGATTATAAATTTTCAAAACGCTCTCCCTTCCTTTCAATACGAATTTGAACTAATCGCATGTCTTTTTTATAAAGTTTTCTCATGATACCCTCCTTGTTAAAATATTGCGGTAATTCTCTTTTTTTTATTTTATCATTGTGAGATTACGCAGTATACAGTCAAAAAGCCAAATAGAAGAGCACTGTTTTGTTTTTAAGAACAAAACAGTGCTCTTCTATTTGGCGAGCTTACGGATTCAAATATTTTTCAATCCGTACTAAGGCTGATGCAATATACAGTTCGTATGATTCCGGCATTTTACCAATTTCATGTCCGATTATTTTTTCAATAACCTTAATTCTATACTTTACAGTATTTTTATGGACAAAAATATAATCTGCTGTTTTAGAAGCGTTTCCCTCCGCGTCCAACAAATATACCGCCAAAGTGTCTAGCAGTTCTTTATCTTTTTCGTTTTGGTACATTGAACACAACATCTCTTTTCTTTCTGCTAATTCATCTCCGCCACTATCATATATTTCCTTACAGTATTTAGCTATGTTGATATCTGCACTTGTTAAAAAGTATTTTTTCGGATAAATGGCAGTCGCATATGATTTATATACCTGATATTTTTTGTACGTTTCCTTTGCTTTCTTGGCATTTGTAAGAGTTTCAAAGATGGTCATATCGATTCCCGTTCCGTCGCTTTGCAATTCCTGACGCAGCTCCGGCAATAAATCCTTCGCTTCATTGCTTAGTGCTTCTGTGAAAATAATCAGATCCCTTTCATAAATATCGCATATATATTTATTGGGTTTTACGTAGTTTTTAAGGAAACCTTCGATAATACTCTTCGCGTTTTCAATTTTTTTAAAAGAAATTGTTTTGCTGTCATCCTCTGCGAGCGAAACGATCATCATTTCCGAAAAAGCACTGATCTCAATCCGTAAAATACTTGCGATTCTTTTCATCGCTGGAGTTTCATCCTGCAAAATCGACTTTATCAACTGTTTAGCTTCTATCGTCCCATGATTTTCTGTCCATAAACGAAAATATGTTTGCAACACCTCAGTTGCCTGTTTACATAAATCCATACCGAGGTCTTCTGTTTCCTTCACAATACAAAGGTACAGCCTGACACCATTGTCTTCGTCCACAAGAGTATGCGTTCCCCAATACCTATTCCCTTCAATCTCTAAGGTCTCTAAACTGTAATCATTCGCGAACTGCTTCCCAAATTGCGCCAGAATGATATCTACAGGAAGGCCTCTGTCTCTTGGCCATTCGGACTCATTCAAGACCCTGAGAAAACTATCAACAATGAATAAGGAGCAATGAATTCTGTCTCTAATCATATCCAATACTGCATTCACATTTCTCCGATTACTGCTGAGGCGGGATATCATTTCCATTACCTCTGACACAAAGTAATTATCGTTGAGACGATCACGGATGATAACTTCCATTATCTCGTCTATAGCGTCGCTGTATCTTAGTTCAATTTTATTTTCCGGCATCACAATCAAAGTAATATCCAGTTCATTTGCCGTATCTATCACCCTTTTGTCCAAATATGGTATTATACATCCTACATAATAAATAATTAGCGCCGATTCTCCGTCTTCGGCTAATTTTCTTATTGATTTGCACTGTGCTTCAACATTGTTTCTGAATGCAATAAATCCAGTTATAACGATTTCGCTTCCATAGCATCTTGGATTTGACATACACTCATTTCTTAAAAGATCAAGATTGTTGCATTCTAGAACGGTGACCGATAAAATGATCCTGGACAGTCCATTTTTACCGGCCACAATTTTTGCGCCCTTCAACGCAGGCAAATTCATGATATTTTCTATCGTAACACTCATATCCCACGCATAATCCAATCAACCTATTTCCTACGGCTGGCCGGATTTATTCCTTTCATAATAACTGCAACTGATTATAAATAATTCGCTCCACACTTTTCTTTTTCATTGCTTATTCTTCACATTATTCCACATATACGCCTATGTCAATACCGTAGGCGCTAAAAGTCTACATAAATCTTATTGCCCCAGGAGCAACTGACATATTAACGTAATAAAGTCAATCAGGGAAGCCGGCGTTATTGCGAAGTCTCCACTTTTTAAGGAAAAACCATGGCTTTGATCCTATCCCAAAAATCAGCGTTGAATATTGAATATCGGACTGTAAAAGAGGCTTGCCATGCAATTCATATCCGCTGAATTGAATCCGAAAGCAAATAACATAGGCATTACCAATCAGGCGTAAAATTTCATATTATTAATGCCTTGAGCGAAATACTAAATTCCACTTCTTTGAATAAATAACGGAATTTAGTTCTTCATAAGAGGAGCTTTTGGAGTGCCGGGCTTCGATAGTTAGGCATACATATCTTTAATTTAAAATCAAAAGGTTATCCATAATAATTATAGTGAGGAAGCAGCACCGTTTAATAGCGAAGTTATACTACAAAGTGACATATAGATTGCAGTTCACCTAACAACTAT
>JAENWJ010000071.1 GCA_016649995.1 Peptostreptococcaceae bacterium | reverse complement strand
TTTTGAAACAGAGCAAATCATTAAACGTATTAATGAACTGTCTTTAAAAGAAAAAGTTGGAAATATTGATATTTCTATTTCCTTTGGTTACGCAACAAACAGCAACGAGGAAGAAAATATTCAAGAGATATTTAAATATGCTGAAGATCTTATGTATCGGCATAAGCGCTCTGAAAGTTCGGGCAAAGGTATTTGTTGAAAAGGTTTTAGGGCAAGAGTGGTAACAGCTAATTTTTTCAACTGACAGCAATTCCATCAACTCACCCTACATGAAAACTTTCAATCGACATCAATTAACGCCGGTCGTATCTAAAGAGTATGTGAACCCAGCCTACACAAGTCAGATTTGTCCTATTTGTGGCGAAAAAAACAAAGCCAAAGGTAGAAACTACACATTTGACACTCCCCCCGGATTTATCCGTGGAGAGTGTCAAGAAGCGTTTTAATCCTATAAAGTGAAGGGGATGGAAAATTTGGACTATCTAAAGGACATTATTTTTAAGATGCCTCAAAATGTTGATTTAACGCCTGTTTTAAGAACATCCGAAGACGATTTGGATCAGACGAAACTGAGCTTGTATTTGGGCGCTGTCCGCGAAAAATATGGACCTGTTTTTCTTGAAAGACATGATTTGCTTGAAAAATTGGGGATAATAAGTCGTTTTGGTCAACCGAGATTGGCGACATTGGCGGGATTATTAATTTTCGGGAAAAACCCTCAACTCTATCTTCCGCAAATTCATGTAACAATTGCCACTGGAATCGGAAAAAACGCGACAGTTGATAAAATCTACGGCACATTGCCTGAAATGAAGGATATGGCAATGGAAACAATAAAGAGAAGAATAGGCAAGAAGGCGAAGGTGGGATACCTAAGCGGAAAGCATGTAGAGATGCCGGCGTATCCAATCGAGGCCATAGAGGAAGCCGTGTGGAACAGCCTTATCCATAGAGATTACGATTCATACGCATTGGGTAAATATGTGAGGATTGCTATTACGGACAAAATCATCGAAATAAAGAGTCCCGGACTTATATTGGGAGAAAAACTGCAGGACTTCAATCTTGAGACATATGCACATTCGAGAAACGCTACGATGGTGAGAATACTGCAGGAAATGGGAGAAGTAAGGAATACGGGAACCGGCATACACACCATGTTCGCAGAGGCAAAGAAGTATCGCCTCGAACCGCCGGTGTTTGAAAGCGAGGGCGAGGATTTCACAGTCCGCTTTGGGAACAGAGAGATACTAGGCATTGAGGACATCAAGAGATTAGAAGAAATGAATCTGAAAATCGATGAGGACCGCATGGCTGCGGTGTCATTCGCTATGAAGAATGGAAGCATAAATAACCGGGAATACCAAAACTTGAACGATGTAAATAGGGACGAAGCCTTTAGAGAATTGAAATCATTAGTGGATCAGGAAGTGTTGATTCAGGAAGGCATGGGGAGCGGAACCTACTATGTATTAAGCGATAAACTGAGGGAAAGAGAAAAACAAAAAGAGCAGCTTAGCTTTTTCAATTGAGAATACTTGCAGATAAAAAACCCAGAGGGCGAATATGGAGATAAAGACCATTGTTGTAGCTTTAGGTGGCAATGCCATACGTCAACCGCGGCAACAGGGAACGGCCGGGCAGCAACTTGAGAATGTAAGAAAAACATGCGTGCAGATAGCCCAAATGATCGAAAAGGGGCATAGAATATTTGACCCACGGGAATGGGCCTCAGGTAGTCAACCTGCTTATACAGAATGATGCCGCATCGGCAATTGTCCCTGCTATGCCTCTATATATGTGCGGGGCGGAAAGCTAAGGACTGATAGGATATATGATGCAGCAGCAGCTCGGGAACATATTGTGGGATAGAAGTCGCGTCGTTTCAAGAATTCGTTTGAATGAAAAATGGGGGATATGCATGGAAAAACATGAAATGGAAAAAATCGAAAGCAATATCGAATTTCTTAAGATGATGTCAAAGCAATATCCGAATGTGGCATCTGTATGCACTGAGATTACAAACCTGAAGGCAATACTGAATCTGCCCAAGGGAACCGAGCATTTTCTTACCGATTTGCATGGGGAATATGAAGCCTTTACCCATGTGCTTAAAAATGCGTCGGGAGTATTGCGGAGGAAAGCGGTTGAAATCTTCGGAGAATCTTTTGATGAAGCGGAAATGAGAAGCTTTTTGACACTGCTATATTATCCTACGGAAAAGCTTGAAATCATCAATGAAACAGAGAAAGACCTTGAAAAATGGTATTCGGAGAACATACACCGACTTATTGTAATATGCAGAGCTGTGTCGTCAAAGTATACAAGGTCAAAGGTCAGAAAGGCCCTGCCTCAGGATTTTAAATATGTAATCGAGGAACTGCTCCATCAGGACGACGCGGGCGAGGACAAGGCTCGTTATTACAGAAAAATAATCGAAACTATAATAGACATAGACAGAGCCGATGAATTTATAGAGGCCATAGCCTGCGTGGTTCAGCGCCTGGCTGTTGACAGGCTCCACATAGTAGGAGACATATATGACAGGGGCCCGGGATCCCACATAATAATGGATTCTCTAATGAAGCACCATTCACTCGATATACAATGGGGAAATCACGACATCCTTTGGATGGGAGCCGCTTGCGGATCGAAGTCATGCATAGCAAATGTGGTGCGCATATCCTGCAGATATGCAAACATGGGCACATTGGAAGACGGATATGGAATAAACCTTTTTCCACTCGCGACATTTGCGCTTGAGGCATATGGAAAAGATCCATGTCTTCAATTCTTGCCTAAAATCATGGAAGACGCCAATTACAGGCAAAAGGACCTGGACTTGATTGCAAAGATGCAAAAGGCTATAGCGATAATCCAATTCAAACTTGAGGGCAAGGTCATACAGAAGCATCCCGAATATGAAATGGATAGCCGCCTGCTCTTGGATAAGATAGATTGGAAAGACGGAAAAGTCATTGTTGATGGGGAATCGTATAAAATGAAGGATATGGACTTCCCTACGGTAAATCCGGAAGACCCCTATGCTTTGACTGACGAGGAAAAAGAGGTTATTGAAAAACTGGTCCATTCATTCATAAACAGTGAGAAGCTCCAGCGCCACATGAACCTTATGTACACCAAGGGGAGCATGTACTTGAAATACAATTCAAACCTTTTATACCACGCGTGCATACCAATGAACGAGGACGGCAGCTTCAAGAATATTCCTATCGAAGGAAGCGGATATAAGGGTAAAAGTTTGCTTGACAAGTGTGATGAATTGGCAAGGCAGGCCTTTTACAACAAGGAAGGCTCTTTCGAACGGGCCTATGCAAGGGATTCCATGTGGTATATGTGGTGCGGTGAAAACTCGCCACTCTTCGGTAAGGATAAAATGACAACCTTTGAAAGGTATTTCATCGAAGATAAGAAAACCCATACCGAAATTAAAAACAGCTATTATCGCTTGAGGGATGACCGAAGGTCTGCTGAAAAAATATTGACGGCATTCGGACTCGATCCCGATGTCTCCCACATTGTTAGCGGGCATGTTCCGGTCAAGAGAAAAGATGGGGAGAGTCCAATAAAGGCAGAAGGAAAGCTTCTTGTGATAGACGGAGGGTTTTCAAAAGCATATCAGGCTACAACGGGAATAGCAGGGTATACATTGATATACAACTCATACGGCCTTTTGCTTGCGTGTCATGAGCCTTTTGAATCGATTGAAAAAGCCATTACCGAGGAGAAGGATATGATATCGACTACGACAGTTTTGGAGAAAACAGCCCGAAGAAAAAGCGTCGAAGACACTGATGTGGGGCTGGAACTGAAAAAACAGATTGAGCTTCTGGGTCTGCTCCTGGCTGCATATCGGAGGGGAGTCGTTAAACAAAGGAAATCATATACAGGGAAGGATTGAAAAAATGGCAAATGACAATGTATTCGATGTTATAACAAAAAGAACGAAATTGCTGCTTGACGCTGAAGAAAACTACGAAATCGAGTTCAAGCAAAGCATTAATGGGCTTGACTCTGCAGATATAGTGGCATTTGCGAACTCCGAGCATGGAGGAACAATCCTTATTGGCGTTAAAGAGGACACCGGTGAAAAGAACAGACAAAGAGGCAAAATAATTGGATGCGATGTGGGAGATCAAGAGAGGCTAAACATACTGAGTAAGTCAAACAGCTGCATTCCAAAGGTTGATATTGAAATATATGTCGAAAATCTGAAGATGAAGCCTTTTTTCAGGATAGAGATATTGCCCGGAACGAACAAACCCTATTGCACTGCCGGGGGGACATACAAAATGAGAGGATACGGTCTAAACGAGGTGCTTGATCCGGACAGACTGCTTGCTATGTTCCTTGAATCTGAGAATGAAAGATTTTTAAAGAGGTTTTCCGAATCGACAAGAAAGCTCGAGGATACGATTGAGAGGACTAACCGGATAGTTTTTGATAAAATAAATAAAATCGAAGAGGCTACAAAGTCCATGCAAAAGAATCTCGGTTGCAGCATGGCCAGTCTTTCTGAAAATTCTATATGCGAAAGCCAAGAAGATAGCGTACTTTTTCGTATCGAAAAAAAAATCGACGAGCTGTTGAAATTCGACGGAATCTACAAAAAAGACTGAAAAAAATGAAAAAGAAAGCGGTAAGACATATAGAAAAAAAGGCAAGGGGGACATTGAGTGAACATTCAAGTAATCACGGACAGCACAAGCTATATATCCGGAGCGGTGGCCGAAGAGCTTGGCATTAGAGTTATTCCTTTGAGTTTTACTTTTGGCGAAGAATATATAAGAGAGACCGAAATCAGCAACGAGGATTTTTACAAGCTGATGGAAGAAAAAGGCGTAATACCGAAATCGTCACAACCGCCGATACAGGAGTTTATTGATATATTTTCCGAGTACATCAATGAAGGTAAAAAAGTAATTGGCATATTCATTTCAAACGAAATGAGCGGAACATACAATACGGCCAAAATGGCTGGCAACATGGTTTCGGAGAACTTTAAAGATTGTGAAATTAAAATTATAAATTCAAAAACGAATTGCATGGAAATGGGATATTCAGCAATAAAAGCGGCGGAAGCAGCAAGAGAAGGCAAGTCCATTGGAGAAATAAAGGAGATGGTGAAAAACATTCTTTGTTGCAGCCGTTTTCTTTTCGCACCCAACAATCTTACACACCTAAGGAATGGTGGCAGGATAGGTGGAGCTCAGGCTTTAATCGGAAATATTTTTAAGATAACCCCGATTCTTACAGTCAACGATGAAGGAGAGACGGATATTTTTGACAAGGTCAGAACACAGAAAAAAGCGATTAAAAGAATTTTGGAAAACTTCAAAAATGAAATTGAAAGCTTCGGATTGAGACATGTCACCGTTCACCATATAAATGCACATAAGGATGCCGAGGTTTTGGCGGAAATGGTTGAAAGCATTATAGGTTATGCTCCGCCAATTAGACCTATTGGACCGATAATAGGCTTGCACGTTGGCCCCGGTACTGTTGGATTAGCCTACTGCACGAAAAAAGAAATACGAAAAGAAAGGATGTCCGAATGAAAAGAGATCAGGATTCTTGCCTATAGAAAGGGAATGGTTCGAATACAGGGTTGGCAAGGCCGAAATCCATGACGACGTTGCCGGGTCGGATCACTGCCCGGTTTCCATCGAAATCTTATAGAGACAGTTTTTAGGAGGGTTATGGCATGAAAGTGAAAAAAGCGGTAATACCGGCAGCCGGTTTGGGAACAAGATTTCTCCCGGCAACCAAGGCAGTTCCCAAGGAAATGCTTAACATAGTGGACAAGCCTGCATTGCAGTATATTGTAGAGGAAGTCGTCGCATCCGGCATAGAGGAGATACTCATAATAACAACCCGCAACAAAGAAACGATACAGAACCATTTTGACAAATCTTTTGAGCTGGAAATAAAGCTCGCTGAATCAGGAAAAACAGACATGCTGCGTGAGGTGGTCCGGATTTCCGAAATGGCAGACATACACTATGTTCGGCAAAAGGAGCCAAAAGGACTGGGCCATGCAATAGGATGCGCGAAAACATTCGTAGGTAACGAGCCATTCGCAGTGCTGCTTGGAGACGACATCGTCTATAACGAGGGAGAGCCTTGCCTTAGGCAACTCCTTAATGTGTACGAAGCCTACGGCGATTCGGTTTTGGGGGTGCAGACAGTGCCTCACGAGGAGACATACAAATACGGCATAATCGCCGGAAAAAAAATTAAGGACAGGACATATCGTGTTACTGACATGGTCGAAAAGCCGGGTCCCGGGGAAGCGCCATCCGACATGGCGATACTTGGAAGGTATGTGTTAGACAGCGACATATTTGAAATGATAGAAAGAACTCCGAGAGGCAAGGGCGGAGAGATTCAGCTGACTGACGCAATGAAAATGCTCCTTCAGAGCCACAGGATGCTTGCGTATGATTTTGTGGGAAGAAGGTACGATACAGGAAACAAGCAGGGATATCTGGAGGCGACCGTTGAGTATGCACTCCGGCATCCCGAAATAAAAAGTGGTTTCATGGAATATCTGAAACACATTATCTGAAGGAAAACCGGAATCCTTCTGAGGAAGAGATGCTCTCGTACCTTTCGTACCTGAGATATCAGGTTGCGACAATAAAACCCAAGATAATAGTATGTCTCGGGTCGGTGTCGGCAAAAAAATTATAGGCGAGCATATAAGGATTACAGCGGATAGGGGACAATGGGTCGATAAAAACGGTCTTTTCATAATGCCCACATTCCATCCTGCAGCGGTGCTCCGTGATGAAGGAAAGAAAAGACCTTTTTGGGAGGACTTCCTCGAAGTCAAGCAAAAAATGCTCGAATTGGATTAAAATGAAGGTTGAACGCTTTTGCGGACAGCCTTTTATTTTTCATTAGAAAGGTTGACAATTTGGTCTATAACCTGAGTTTAGAACTTAATAATGTAAAAAACTCTTAAAACACTTGAAATCTGAGTGTTTTTTTATTGTTTTGTTTTCTAAAAAACGTTATGTTCTGTTATGTTTTGTGATATAATAA
>JAENWJ010000070.1 GCA_016649995.1 Peptostreptococcaceae bacterium | reverse complement strand
GAAAGTAGAAAGTAGAAAGTAGAAAGTAGAAAGTAGAAAGTAGAAAGTAGAAAGTAGAAAGTAGAAAGTAGAAAGTAGAAAGTAGAAAGTAGAAAGTAGAAAGTAGAAAGTAGAAAGTGGAAAGTGGAAAGTGGAAAGTGGAAAGTGGAAAGGAAAGACCAAAGATAAAGACCAAAGATAGAAAAAGCTGGCAGCATGCAGTGGGCAGCGATTAGCGTGCAGTGAACAGCAAAAAGCTCAAAGATAAAAGAATAGGAATGGACGAAAATTACTGCTATGAAACGAGGGGCAATATGAAAAAGAAAAAGGGTAAGAAATTTTGGGCTATAGTCGGAATTTTGGTTTTGTTGCCGGTAATCGGGTTTGCAATGCAAAAGGTTGCTGCGCAAAGGGTTATGGAGATGCCCCTTGTTGAGACATCACTAATCGAAAAAGGCTCTCTTTCATCCAACATATATACTTCAGGTATAGTAAGGGCAAAGAACAGCAGCACTGTGTCGGCTGAGTTATCGGGGCGGATATCTGCAATTAATTTTGAGGAAGGAGATTTAGTATCTAAGGGTGATGTGGTGGTATCTTTGGGCGCAGATGAGCTCAACTATGCTATTAAGGAGGCCGAATTGAATCTCGATTTGATAAAAAACAGGGAGTCTTCGGAATTGTCTTCAGCTAAAAGAGCCTATGAAGAGGCTAAAGAAGTTTTTGAGCGAAATGCCATCCTTTATGATGAGGGGGCGGTGAGCAAATCCGAATATGAGGCTTCTGAAAGGCTTTTTCTGGAACTTAGAAACGAGTACGAAAAGATTGGAACGGTTTCTGCCAAGCAAATCGAGCTTGAAGAATTGCGTCTAAATAAGCTTAGAGCTGATTTCGAAAAAACGGAAATAGTGTCCCCTGCTTCGGGAACATTGACAAATTTGCAAATAGAGGTGGGAGGATTTGCGGCATTGAATCAACCGCTTTTTACCATACAGGATTTTGATGAGCTTGAGGTTTTAACCCAAATAAGCGAGTATGACATATCGCGGCTTGAAATAGGACAAAAGGTTTTTGTGCGGGGACAGGGAAGCGAAGAGGCCTTTGATGGCAGGATTGACAGAATTGCCCCCGATGCTATGGTTTCAAGCAGTGGACAGGGTAGTGAAACGGTGGTTGAAGTGGTTGTTGAAATAACGGAGAAGACGGAGGTCTTCAAACCGAATTTTTCGGCAGAGCTTCAGATTTTGACAGGCAGTCTTGAAGATGCTTTGCTCATTCCCTATGAATCGGTTTATATAAAAAAGGGTGGAGAAAAGGTGGTTTATCTTCTTTTGGATGATAATTTGCTTGAGGAAGTGCCAATAAAATCGGGCATGGAAGGCGACCTATTGATGGAGATTATTCCACTTGACGGATCTAAGCTGGAAAACAAAAGAGCCGTACTTAATCCTACTGAAAACCTTAAGGACGGAATGAAGGTTCGCACAAATGATGCCCAGGAGGAGCAGACGCCATGATACGCATTGAGAATCTTTGCAAGGTGTATTCCATGGGAGACATAGAAGTGAAAGCCCTTATGGATGTTAATTTGAGGATTGATAATGGCGAATTTGTATCAGTTATGGGACCATCTGGATCAGGGAAATCTACACTCATGAATATATTGGGGTGTTTGGATAAGCCAACAAGCGGCAAGTTTTTTTTGGACGGCGAGGATGTGTCTGAGCTTGACGACAATGCATTGGCTGGAATACGCAACGGTAAGATAGGTTTTGTATTTCAATCATTCAATCTTTTGCCGAGGATGACAGCCCTGCATAATGTGGAGCTTCCAATGATTTATTCCGGCATAAGGGGTGAAAAACGAATCGAAATGGCAAAGGCGGCTCTTGAAAAGGTCAATCTTTCCGATCGGATTTTTCATCAACCCAACGAGCTTTCGGGAGGGCAAAGGCAGAGGGTGGCAATAGCCAGGAGTCTTGTGAATAATCCGTCCATAATTTTGGCGGATGAGCCTACTGGAAATCTTGATTCAAAGTCCGGCGAAGAAATCATGGATATTTTTAAGATCCTAAACGATGAAGGGGTAACGATACTCTTGGTTACGCATGAAAAAAACATAGCAGAGTACTCAAACCGCATAGTGGCATTTCACGACGGCAGAATAGTTGACGACCGCTCGAAAAAGATCCGCGTGAGCCTTGATAAGGGGGCGAAAGAGTGAATATTTTTGAGAGCGTGAGAGTGGCAATGAGCGCCATATGGAGCAATAAAATGAGGTCGATATTGACTATGCTAGGCATAATCATAGGGATTTCTTCGGTTATAACGGTATTCACTCTTGGCAAGGGTGGAAGGACCGCAATAGGACAAGAGTTTGAAAGCTTTGGAGTTGCAAGGGTTTATATGGGTATGAACTGGAAGGAAAATCCACAAAGCAAGGATGTTATGAACCATGCTGATATAGATGCATTGACTCGTACTTTTTCGGATGAAATACTTGCAATCTCACCGAGCTATACAACAAGCGGTGAAATCTCCATGAACCGCAAGAACGAAAACGTTTACATTTCCGGCGTAAATGAGCAATACAATAGAATTGAAAATAAGGAAATCATAAGAGGGCGATACCTTATAGAAAGCGATGTAAAGGCAATGCGTGAAGTGGCTTTGATTGACAGCGATATGGCCATGGAGCTTTTCGGGCGATTGGATGTTCTGGGGGAGAGAATAACTGTGCAGACGCGGAACCGAAACATTTCGCTCCTTATAGTAGGAATCTTCGAGGAAAAGAAGGGACTTATCAGCAATTTGGGATTGGACGAACAGCCCAAATATGTATATACCCCCATCAGCACGGTAGAAAAGATTTTCGGCTTGGGAGACAGGGTTTATGGAATAGATATGAATCTTAATCAGGATGTTGAAATACAGACGGTTCTAGGCCGCATGACAAGCATGGTTGAGAGAAGGCACAGAAACATGGGAGAGGGTATGTATAGGGGCTACAGCGCCGAAAGCGAGATGGAGTCAATTGGAAAGGTTACAGGCATAATAGCGGCTGTAGTGAGTTCCATCGCTGCAATTTCTCTCGTTGTCGGGGGGATAGGTGTTATGAATATTATGCTTGTGTCTGTTACCGAAAGGACGCGGGAAATCGGCATAAGGAAAGCCATTGGAGCCCGGCGAAGGGATATATTGCTTCAGTTTCTTGTTGAGGCTGTAATAATTTCGGGATTGGGAGGCATAATAGGAACTGCATTTGGGATTGGCATATCCTATGCAATTGCGGCGTTTATCAAGATTCCACCGGGGATATCGCTTAGCACAATTCTGATTGCGTGGCTTTTTTCGGCGGGGGTTGGAATTTTCTTTGGAATATATCCCGCCAACAAGGCCGCGAAGCTCGACCCTATAGATGCATTGAGATATGAGTAGGGAAAAGTGGAAAGTGGAAAGTGGAAAGTGGAAAGTGGAAAGTGGAAAGTGGAAAGTGGAAAGTGGAAAGTGGAAAGAAAAAACAAAGGCAAAAGATAAAGGCAAAAGATAAAGGCAAAAGATAAAAGACAGCGTGCAGCATGCAGCGGGCAGGAAAAGGGAAAAAGCAGTAGAATGTGAAACGAAAAACAGACTGCAGAACGGCGCAGTGAGAAGGCAAGGCTTGAGCCGTTATACGGGAAAATATTATAGCGACTTTTTGGGAGAGGTGATTGAGGATGAAGAAGGAAAAGGATGTACTTATACTTGGAATTGAGAGCAGCTGCGACGAGACTGCGGCTTCTGTAGTCAAAAACGGGAGGCATGTGCTTTCTAATGTGGTTCTTTCTCAGATAGATATACACAAACGTTTTGGAGGGGTGGTTCCTGAGGTTGCTTCGAGAAAGCATGTTGAGGCAATTTCGCAGGTTATAGATGAGGCGCTCAAGCTTTCAAAGGTAAAACTTGAGGATTTGGACGCAATTGGTTCCACATACGGACCGGGATTGGTAGGGGCCCTTCTTATAGGCCTTTCAACGGCCAAGGGACTGTCTTACGGGGCCGGAAAGCCTTTTGTGGCAGTAAACCACATCGAGGGACATATATGCGCCAATTTCATAGAACACAAACAACTTGAGCCTCCATTTGTGGGCTTGGTTGTATCAGGAGGACATACCCATTTGGTCAATGTTCTTGACTATGGGAAATACGAAATTCTCGGAAAAACACTGGACGATGCGGCGGGCGAGGCTTTCGACAAGATTTCCAGGGCACTGGGATTGGGATATCCGGGAGGGCCTTTGATTGACAAGGAGGCAATGCTTGGAAATCCTGAGGCAATTCATTTCCCGAGGGCGTATCTGAAGAAGGGAAGTCTTGATTTCAGCTTCAGCGGTCTTAAATCCGCGGTGTTAAATTACCTGAACGAATGCAAAATGAAAGACATCGAAATAAACAGAGCCGATGTGGCCGCAAGTTTTCAGGAGGCGGTGGTAGAGGTTCTCGTTGAAAAATCTATCATGGCGCTTAGCATTCAGAAATCAAACAGATTGGTTGTCTCAGGAGGAGTAGCTGCAAATTCAAGACTGAGGGCTTTGTTTAAAGAGAAGTCTGAGGAACTGGGTTTTGAATATTATTTTCCTTCTATGGCTCTTTGCACGGATAATGCAGCCATGGTGGCATCCGCAGCCTATTTTGATTTCAAAGCCGGAAATATTGCCGACCTATATGCAAATGCTGTGCCAAACTTAGCGTTGGGAAGCAAATACAAGGGCTCGAAATAGGATTATGTAAACCATTAAGAGGTTCGGAATTCAACACTGTCTTGTGGATAAAAGTGTGGACAATGTGGACAACTTTATTACAAGACGCTTAGAATATTCAAAAAAGGCAAAAGAGAACCCATGTTTTGTTAAAATTTCTGTGGAAAAGCTAAGAGTTATCCACAAAAATGCGATTAGCAATCTTTTCATAAAAATAATTGATTAAAAATAATCATCTCATAAAAATATAACTATACAGAAAAGTTTGAAAGTTTCGACAATATTCGCATAAAAATAAGGCCTGACATTAGTCAGGCCTTATTTTTATTAAAATTATGCTGAAATTTTTGAATTTACGTAATTGACGATGTCGCCGATGCTTTTGAAACCTTCGGCATCTTCATCTTCAATTTCAATATCAAATTCATCTTCTATGGCCATGATTACTTCAACTGCATCTAAAGAGTCTGCATCCAAATCGTCAATCATTGATGTTCCCATTTTGATGTCATCCGCATTGTCCAAAACAAGTTGCTCTACGACGATTTCCTTGATTCGATCAAATACCATTAGTATTCCTCCTTGAAATATGATTTCAATTATCAATTCAACATTTTAAATTGATTTTGCCTCAATGTCAATATCAAATTAAAGATTCCCATTTATCGTACAGATTTTTTATGGTTTTTTCCAATATTTCATAGCGGAGGGAAAGCTTCTGCATTTTTTCAAAGTCGCTTGAAACTTCGTCTATGCACATCATGTTTTCCAATTTGGTTTTCTCTTCCTCGGCCGCAGCGATTTCGGATTCAATATTTTGTAGGCGATTTTTTTCTTCGCGGAGCAGTTTTTCCTGCTCCTTCTGGCGCTTTCGATCATCCCTGATTTGGGTTTTAGTTTTTGTGGGGGCAGCATCTTCTTCGCGCAGCTCTTCAAGAAGCAGTTTCTTTTCGAGATAATCGTCATAGTTTCCCATGTAGGGTACAATTTTGTCCTCAGACATGTCGAATATTCGATCGCATACACGGTTTAAGAAGTATCTGTCATGGGAGATTGCAAGGAAGGTCCCTTCGTATGATGACAAGGCTTCTTCGAGAGCCTCTTTTGAGGGAATGTCCAAGTGGTTTGTTGGTTCGTCCAGAAGAAGCATATTCGATTTGGACTGCATGAGCTTAAGAAGCGAAATACGGCCCTTTTCTCCTCCGCTTAGTTTATCGATATTTTTAAAAACATCGTCTCCGTAGAAAAGAAAACTTCCTAGCATCGTCCTGATTTCCGTATTTGTAAGGTGGGGGTTCTCGGAGGCTATTTCTTCAAAGATGTTGTTTTCATCATTAAGCCCTTGCAGTTCCTGGTCATAATACCCGAAATGGACATTGTGTCCACGATTGATGCAACCTGTGTCCGGTTTGAGCTGTCCAAGCAGTATCTTAAATAGCGTTGTCTTTCCTATTCCGTTGGGTCCTATAAGGCCAACCTTGTCATTGCGGTATATGTCGAATTCTATGTTTTGAAAGATTGTGCGGCCCAAAAAGTTTTTAGAAAGGTTCTTTGCGAAAAGAACATCTTTTCCGCTTTTTATTTGAGTCTTAAATCTTATTGAGGCCTTGTCATTCATGAATTCGGGTTTTTCGATTTTTTCAATTTTATCGAGTTTTCTTTCTCTGCTTGCGGCTCTTTTTGCCAGTTTTTCAGTTCCGTGCTGCTTGAAGCGGCGAACTATTTCCTGTTGTTTTTCTATTTCGCTTTGGGTTTCAAGATATCTTTTCATCTGCATTTCCCGGAGGCTTTTTTTGAACATGACAAAGTCGGAATATTTTCCGTTGTGGGAAAGAAGATGCCTATTCTCAATTTCAAATATGCGATTTGCTACCTGATCTATGAAATACCGGTCATGGGAAATAAGGAGAACACTGTTTTCATAATTCTTGAGGTATCCCTCAAGCCAATTGATTGCACTTATGTCAAGATGGTTTGTAGGTTCGTCAAGCAGGAGTATGTCCGGTTTTGCAAGGAGCAGCCTTGCTATATTTAGTCTCGACTTCTGTCCACCGCTTAAGGTGTTAACCGGTTTGCCAAATTCGCTTTCCAGAAAGCCCAGACCTATAAGTACGCCACGGATTTCGCTTCTGTATCCGTATCCGTTCATTTCCTCGAAGGTTTCACGCAGGTTTGAATACTGCGCTAGAGTTTTTTCATAGTAAGGATCATGGTGATCCTTGAATGAGGATATCGAACGTTCCAACTCGTGAAGCATTTCTTCTGTATCCAAAAGGGACTTGAAAATTTCCGCGCATGCGGATTCTATCGTTAAAATATTATCAAAATCCGGTGTTTGCTCCAGGTATCCTAGGCGCATTTCCTTTGGGATGAAAAGTGTTCCGCCGTCAGATGGAAGCAGTCCCGTGAGCATTTTGAACAGGGTGCTTTTTCCTGAGCCGTTCTTGCCTATAAGCCCAACCTTGTCTCCTTTGTTTACTGTGAAGCTTATTTCTTCCAATATGGATTCAACGCCGAAACTTTTATTTAAATTTTTGGCTGATATT
>JAENWJ010000069.1 GCA_016649995.1 Peptostreptococcaceae bacterium | reverse complement strand
GGATACAGAAAATATCAGCCCATAACCTTGGCTGGCGATATATCCGAAGAAACTGCAATTTTAATAGAAGAAAAAGGCATGCATCTTCCTGGAATAGATGTTGAAATAGAGCCTATCAGATATTATCCTGAAGGAGAACTTGCAGCACATGTGCTTGGGTATTTGGGAAAAATAAGCACAGGGGTGGAAGTTGAGCGATATGTTGATGAAATGGGATATTCGTCGGATGCGTTCATAGGAAAGACCGGCATTGAAAAAAGCTACGAAACTCTGCTAAAGGGCCAAAATGGTTTTAAAAAGGTGGAAGTGGATGTATATGGACAATTAATATCAAAAATAAGTGAAGAAAAACCAATTCCGGGAAAGGATATTGTTCTTACAATAGACGCTGGGCTTCAAAAGACGGCGGAAACTGCCTTGGAAAAAGTTTTAAATAGAATACAGACCAAGAGCGTATACGAGAGTCCATGGGGCGATTATACATTTGGAGAGCAGTCTCCAAATGCTGATTCGGGAGCGGTTGTAGCAATAGATGTAAATTCCGGCGAAATCCTGGCGATGGCCAATTTTCCGTCCTTCGACCCGAACTTGTTTACTACGGGAATAAATCAAACCGATTGGAACAACCTGCAACCTGTAAATGCTAGGAATCCGCTTGCGGCAAGACCGATGTACAATATAGCTGCGCTGACTGCAGTGCAACCCGGGTCTACATTCAAGATGATTACAGTCTTGGCAGCTCTTGAACAGGGACTGAATCCATATGAATCCATATATTCGAATGGGAGGATAGAACTTGCCGATCGCGATTTCGGTTGCTGGATATGGAATGATTACCATGCGAAGCATGGACTTACAAACCTTATAAGAGCAATTGAGGTTTCATGCAACTATTATTTTTACAGCATATCGGTCGGATACGACTTCTATAAAGATAGGCCCATGGATTTTGAAATGAATGTTGAAACAATGCTTGATTATGCCAAAAAATTTGGATTGGGAGAAAACACCGGAATAGAAATTGAAGAGGCGGCGTATGGAGTGCCCGATCCTACAAAAGAAATTGCAAATAAAAAATATTATCTAAAACTGAAACTTAAAGATGTGGCCGAAGAATATTTCGAGGCTGAAATTTTTGAGGATGCAGAGAAATTGGATGAAATAGTGAAAGTGATTGCGGATTGGGCAGAGGAGAATCCTTCCAGAGGTGAAATAATAAGCAGGCTTTCGAAGATTGGGGTTAGAGACGAAAATGTTGAAAATTCGCGTTTAGCAAAAGTCGAAGCCCTTGCTGATTTGATTAAATACAGCTACTTCAACCAAATAGCGTGGGATGTTGGGGACACGTTCAACCTGGCGATAGGACAGGGCGGGCATACATACACTTCCCTTCAGATGGCTAGATACGTTGCTGCTATTGCCAATGGGGGTACGCTTTATGACTTGACACTCAACAGTGAAAACAGCGGAAACGGGGTAGAAATAGATCTTAAGGATTCGAAAAACTTATCATATTTGAGGGAAGGCATGCTAGCGGTTACCTCGGGTGATGAAGGAACTGCCAAAGCACTTTTTGCCGATTTTCCAGTTAAAGTTGGAGCAAAGACAGGAACAGCCGAAAAAGAGGGCAAGATTCCACCATCTGATGAAGTTGAATATTTTAAGCAACATTTCAAAGAGTACAATTCTTATCTCGGAAATCTTTCTGCTTTGGGTAAATATGAAGGGAACTCATTAGAGCTTGCTGCAATGGAATCCTTGGTGGACGATATTACAAAGGAGCGCAATGAAGAGATTACTGCTTTTGAGAAGGCTGGTCAATCTGATAAAATTGCGCAAAAAGTAAGAAGCGGATATCTTGACGATGGAGTGATTTGGCAAAGTGCCCTTGACGAGTATACGGATGGAGCGCTGGACAAAACTGTTCTTGATTCCTACAAGGAGGATTACAAGAGTTTTGCGTGGTTCGTTGCGTTTGCACCTTATGAGAACCCGCGCATAGCTGTAGCTGTTCTTCTTTTCCAGGGTGCTCATGGTGGATACGCGGCACCTGTGGCAAGGGATATAATTGCGGAGTATCTTGAACTTGAAGAGCCGGCTATTGAAAACCTTGATATGCAGGATAATTTACAGGGGACGGAGTGAGTTTATGTTTGAAAGAAAAATGCTTAAACATTTCGATTTTATACTGTTCATAACAATGGTGTTGATAATTGCCCTTGGAATCGTAATTATTGCAAGTGCTACACATTATACTGAAAACGGACTGACAAGGCAGGTAAAGGTACAAACCATAGCCTTCGGGCTTGGACTTGTTGTTATGTTTTTTATGATTGCTGTAGACTATAATTATTTGGGAGATTTGTACAAAATTGTTTATGTATTATCGATTTTGATGTTGCTTATGGTCTATATACCGGGATTGGGAGCTATAAGGGGTGGAGCCAGAAGCTGGATTGACATAGGTCCTATAGACATACAGACATCCGAGCTTGCAAAAATAGGATTCATATTGTCCTACGGAAAATTCTTGGAAAGCCGCTATGGCAACATAGGTAGCATAGGAGAAATAGTGATGGCGCTCATTTTTCCATTGCCGTTTTTATTGCTTATATTGATACAGCCGGATCTTGGTAGTGCGTTGGTTTTTGTAGTCATTACAGCAGGAATGCTTTTTGTTGCAGGTATGCCATGGAGATTTTTTATAGGAGGCGGGGCATTTGGAATAGCAATGATCCCTGTTGCATATAGATTCATGGGTGACCATCAGAAAAGAAGGATAGATGCTTTTTTAAACCCGTCAAACACCGATTTGCCTGGCAATTATCATGTCAGGCAATCAAAGATCACTATTGGGTCTGGGCAGTTAAACGGAAAAGGGCTTTTTATGGGAACTCAGACAAGATACGATTTTTTACCGGTTCAGGAAACCGACTTTATTTTTGCGGTTTTGGTGGAAGAACTGGGTTTTATTGGAGGCGCATGCCTTATACTTTTGTATTTCATACTGCTGCACCGAATGTTTAGCGTGGCAAAAAACTCCAAGGATGCATATGGAACCCTTGTGGTATCTGGAATAATATCGATGTTTCTTTATCAAATAGTCCAGAATATTGGTATGACAATGGGTGTCATGCCTGTAACAGGCGTTACCCTTCCTTTCATGAGTTACGGGGGAAGCTCGCTGATAATAAGCATGGCGGCGATAGGAATTGTGTTGGGAATTTCGATTAGAAGGCAGAAAATCAAATTTTAGAAAGTATTATGGAGGATTGGTATGCAAATAGATTATTTATTGAAACAGGTGGAAAAACCGAGCCGTTATATCGGGGGAGAAGTGAACTCGATAAACAAGGAGATTAGCGAAGAGACGGTGCGTTTCGGTTTCGCATTTCCGGACGTATATGAAATAGGAATGTCTTTTATGGGTTTGCATATATTGTATTTTCTGCTTAACGACATGGATGACGTTTTCTGTGAGCGGCTTTTTTCTCCGTGGACTGATATGGAAAAAATCATGAGGGAAACTGAAACGCCGTTATTTACTATGGAGTCGCGGACACCGGCCGGAAAGCTTGATATCATAGGATTCACACTGCAATATGAAATGAGTTATTCTAATATAGTAAACATGCTTGATTTGTCAGGATTACCGGTTTTCGCAAGAGATAGAGACGAATCCCATCCATTGATCATAGCTGGAGGGCCATGCGCATTCAATCCCGAACCGTTGGCAGATTTTATAGATGTTGTTTTCATAGGCGATTCGGAGAACATACTGCCCGAATTCATAGAGCGGTTCAAGGTTCACAAGACTGAAAAGACAGCAAAAAGGGAATTTTTAAAAAGCATAGTGGATATTTCTGGAATATACATTCCCTCTTTTTATGAGGCCGATTATGAAGACGGTATGTTTGTTGGAATAAATCCTATTGAAAAAGAAGCCCCCACCATCATAAAAAAGAACATAGTGATTGATTTGGATAAATCGTATTTTCCTTCAAAACAGATTGTTCCTTACGCAGACGCAGTACATGACAGAGCTGTTATCGAAATTTTTAGGGGTTGCACAAGGGGATGCAGATTCTGTCATGCAGGCATGGTTTATAGACCGGTCAGGGAGCGATCAATCGATACAATCTCAGAAATAGTTGACAATATAATAAAAAATACTGGATACGATGAGCTTTCACTGGCTTCCCTAAGCACAAGCGATTATTCGGATTTGGGATCATTGGTTGAAAAACTGCTCAGCCGCTATGAAAAGGAGCGCGTAGGCATATCGCTTCCGTCACTTAGGCTTGACAGTTTTTCCATGGAGATACTGCAAAGGATACAGCGCGTAAGAAAGACTGGGCTAACCTTTGCCCCGGAAGCCGGAACCCAGAGGTTGAGGGATGTAATCAACAAGGGGATAGAGGAAAAGGATCTAATAGAATCTGTTGAAAATGCCTTCAATCTGGGATGGGATTCCGTTAAACTATACTTTATGATAGGACTCCCGACTGAGACGGAAGAGGACCTTGATGGCATTTATGATCTTGCGAAAAAAGTGTTGGAGACCTACTACAGAATGCCAAAGGAAAAAAGAAGGAGAAAGCCGAGGATAACAGTCAGTGTTTCCAATTTTGTACCCAAGGCCTTCACGCCTTTCCAATGGGAGGGACAGGACGATCCATCCGTTTTCATGGAGAAGCATAGATATTTAAGTAAAATGTTCAGGAAGGAAAAAACAATACAATTCAATTATCATGACGCAGATACGAGCTTTATGGAATCCGTATTCTCAAGGGGCGACCGAAGGCTTTCTGAGGTGATTCACAAGGCATGGATTTCAGGGTGTAAATTTGATAGCTGGAGCGAATATTTTAACTACGATAAGTGGATTGCGGCAATGGAGGATTCGGGACTTGATCCGATTGCTTATGCAAACAGGTTTTCCGACTACAACCAAGCATTGTCGTGGGATCATATAAGCGCCGGAATAGAAAAACAGTTTCTTGCAAGTGAAAACGAAAAAGCAAAAATTGGCGAATTGACGGAGGATTGCAGGCAGGGATGCAGCAATTGCGGAATTTCAAAGAATTATAGAGGTACGTGCGATGTATAGAATAAGAGCGAGATATGAAAAAAAAGGCAGGGTCAAATACCTGGGGCATCTTGAGATAATCAAGGTTTTTGAACGTGCATTCAGAAGAAGTGGGGTTCCGCTTAAATATACTGAGGGATTCAATCCCCATCCTAAAATGAGCTTTGCGCTGCCTTCATCGGTTGGTTTTTCAAGCACCGGGGAATATATGGATGTTGAAGTGACGGAAATCGTTGAAATGCACAAATTCATTATCGCCATGAATGAAACGCTTCCGGAAGGGCTTAGGATTATTGCCGGCGGGTATGTGGAGCCAAAGGCAAAATCACTTATGAGCAAAGTGGACTATTCCGAATTTCAAATTGATTTTTCAATTCAAAAGGAGCTGGTCGGCAGGCTTGAAAAGCTCCTAAGCTTGGAATCCATATTAGCAATAAAACAAACCAAGTCTGGAAAAATAGTTGAAAACAATCTGAAAGACGATATACACGGATTTGAAATAATAAAAGGCGAAGGCAATGCAATCACTTTAAAGGTACTTCTTAGTGCGGGAAGCCGAGGCAATCTTAATCCCATTTTCCTTTTGAAGGGGTTGGGGGAGAAGCTTGGCGAAGAAATTAATTCAAATGAGGCTAATGTTTTGAGGATTGATATTTTTGCAAGTACAGATGATGGGCCGCTATCTTTTGAGAAGACAATTTCTGAGGTGGCTATGCAGTGAATGCAATTGTATTCAATACGATAGGACGCATTAAAAGGGCTGCCGTTATTTTTGACGACACTGTCTACAGGCTTGAGGTTTCGGAAGGAAAAGAGGGCCGAATAGGAGATATATACATGGGAAGAGTCGCTAAGGTGCTGGATTCTTTGCAGGCGGTGTTTGTAGATATTGGAATTGATAAAAACGGATATCTTCAAAAGGAAGATCTTAAGGGCGGTTACGAAAAAGACAGAATTTCAGAGCTTTTAAAAATGGGGGATGAAATTGCAGTTCAGATAAAAAAGGAAGCAGTAGGGGACAAGGGCCCTAAACTTACAGGAAAGCTGAGCGTTCAGGGGGATGGACTTGTTTTTTACGACGACGACAAGAATAGAATAGCCCTTTCAAACAAGGTGAATAATCCCAAATCAATCAGACGCCTTAAGGAACTGGCCTACTCTATGCATGACAAGCCTTGCGGAATGATAATAAGGACACATGCGGAAACGCTATCATATGAAGCAATAAAGAAAGATTATGAAAATCTCGAAGCGAAATGGGAAGATATTTGTGCGCAAAAGGTATATGCAATGGCACCGAAAAGAATTTATAAGGGTAGAGATTTTGTAGTTGAAACGGTAATAAACAATTCCTATAAAGGCATAGAAAAAATTGTTTTTGACTGTGATGAGGATATGAAATCCGTTCTAAATGCCTGCGCAGGGATAGAAAGTAAAACCTGCGAATTTCGAGATATATCGGAAGGCTTTAACACTTTTTCATTATTTTCTTTAGAAAAAACATTGGAAGAGGCGGTAAAGAAAAAAATATGGCTTAAGAGTGGCGGGAACATAGTGATAGAGGAGACCGAAGCTTTAACATCAATTGATGTTAATTCGGCTAAAAGCGCGGCAAAGGCGCCGCGCACCGTGGCAGCAGCGACAAATATGGAAGCGGCTATTGAGGCATCAAGGCAAATAATTTTGAGAAATCTTTCGGGAATGATTCTTGTTGATTTTATAGATGCGGACAGAAGAGCCCAAGAAGAGCTTTGCAAAGCGATGGAAGACGTTTTCATTCGATATGACAATCGAAAGTTCGATATTTATGGATTTACAAAAGCCGGCTTGTTTGAAATGGCAAGAGAGAAAAAAGGCGTTTCGATAGGAAGATTCCACATGAGGGAAGAGATATTTGAAAAACCGGTCTACACACTGGGGAAAATTGAGAGAGAATTGGCGAGAATCAAATCCGAAACATCCATGGTGAAATTGGAACTTGGAATCGATAGTTCTACAGGAATATGGCTTGAAAAAAGAGGGTATCAAGAGCTTGTAAAGGAACGATACGGATTGTCACTTGAAATAAAGAAAGGCAAAGATATTAAACCCGGAGATTTTGAAATTTCCTATTTGTAAATTGATGCTTTTGTGATATAATCGACTTGTGTCAACCACTTTTGAAAATGTCCCAATAAATCGCAAACATTAGCACCAGAATTTGGTGCTAGATTTGAATTATTAAGCTATATTTTTTCTATGGGCCTGTTTTTTCATATATCGTTCAAAAGATGCCTGTTTCCACGG